>CAVBVU010000212.1:0-2003 GCA_963598975.1 Anaerovoracaceae bacterium | reverse complement strand
AGCATCCGACTGTTAATCGGACGGTCACTGGTTCAAGCCCAGTCGCAGGAGCTCGATGAAAACCCTTACGAGAGTAAGGGTTTCTTGCTATCAGGCGTCCTTTCGACGGTCAGTTTCAGGCCGTTTTCTCTCCGATTCTCAGACAAACTGGGAATGTCACGTTTTTGAAAAGCATACCAATATGGCCTTGACGAGTCCGCATGTCGCGTGTCTACTCCAAGGAATCCAGTACATCATCGATCAGCGTCCGATCGTGCGAGCCATCACGCAATCGCGGGAATCTGCGCAGAACATTGGCCGGACTCGCTCCCGCTGCACGTGCGACGTTCGATTTCGACTCGCCATGCTGTATCGCGGTTTCGGCCAATCTGTCCACAAGCGAATCCGATATTCGACGAATCTGTTCGGTAACCCACAGCTGCGCCAAATCCGGAGCGATCGAGTAATCATCCTGCAACTCGCTTGACGCCTCCTGCACGGCGGCCCACAACACCATGAACGGCTTGCGCACATAAGCCATGCGTTCCTCGGGATTTTCGTCGTCAAGCTGTTGCAGCGCCTTGCGCTGTGTGGTGTTGTCGCTCATGCGCATCATCGTAGCCCGACACGCCCGGAGACATGTGGATAAGTGCCATTCTCCGACCACAGCACCCGAATCACTCCCTCCTGCCGACATGCGGATGCCATGCTTGATGTTCCGCCAGGAAATATCGAGACCGCCGTTGAAGGCGGCCGCAGGACGAAGGAGCCGTGATGAGGGAACACGAATACAGATCCAGAATCCGTAATGCACGAATCGCCAGAGACGAAGATGAGCGCAACCGCAAAAAACGCGCTGCATTGTATTCGTGCGTGATGATGTCCATCATGCTTCTGCTATGCTGCATGGCGATGGTTTGGCCATCATACGCAATGCAGGAGCACTCCTCTCAGGAGTATTCCTCCACCAACGCGGAATGCAAGATTCTGATGAGATGGCCACTGCAACAAACGAAGATCGTCGGACAGTACGATGCTCCGGACCAGCCGTGGCTGTCGGGACACAGGGGAGTGGACCTGCTCACGTCCCCACAGAACGCGATTCTGGCACCGGCCGATGGGTCGATCGCATTCAGCGGCGTTGTCGCAGGCAAATCCGTAGTCACCATACGTCATGACGGAAGCCTGTCCAACCTGACATCAACATTCGAACCAGCTGTGGCGGAAAAGAAAACGGGAACACATGTTTCAAAAGGAGAGCGTTTCGCCCATGTGGAAGGAAACTCCGACCACTGCGCCGATCAATGCTTGCATTGGGGTCTAAAAGCCGCGGACCACAGCTATGCCGATCCAACCTCGAAAGCCAAGCCGATGCGCATAGGCCTCAAAAGCGGATAGAAAACCGAAAACCAAAGTCACGCCTAACACAAAAATGATGTTCTGTGGCTATCATGCTGTCTGTACGCAAGAGTTGAGGAGAAACGCCGTCATGCACAAGGAATACACACGCCCTCTGGAAAAGCCGATCGATTACGACAAGAACATCTTTTCAGTACTTGAGGAGCGCGCGAACCGCGCACCCGGCGATTCCTTGGTTGAATACAAGAACAAAAACGGCGAATGGACATCCTTCAACGCCGAAGAGTTCCGAAACATGGTCATAGCCATCGGCAAAGGCCTGATCGCACGCGGAGTCATGCCAGGGGATTCGGTATCCATCATCGCGCACACATGCTGGCAGTGGACCGCGCTCGACATGGCCATCATGTCGGTCGGCGCACTCACAGTGCCGGTATATGAGACGAATTCGCCAGCGCAGGTCACCATGATATTCAATGACGCCAACGTCAAAATGGCGTTCGCCGAAAACGATGCACAGCGTGACAAGATTGAATTCGTGCGCTCACAATGCTCCGACCTGACTGACGTGTATGTGATCGATTTGGGCGCCATCGATACGATCGTCGAATATGGACGAGGGGTCTCCGACGCTGAATTCTATGAGCGCGAACGTGCGGTGAAGG
>CAVBVU010000211.1:0-2034 GCA_963598975.1 Anaerovoracaceae bacterium | reverse complement strand
GCCATGTGGTAACGAGAATCGCGAAAATGTCATATCCCTTGCGCACCGCCGCAAGGCCTCCCACCATACCGCAGCAGAAGGTGGCTAGATATTCGACGCCCATAAGGAAATCATTACTTTCCAGCGCCACTTCCATAGTCCCTCCAATCCAACGACCAAGGAGAGCCTACCATCTTTCTTGCCAAGGCGGAACATCATCCGGAATCATAAAGGGAAACCAATCATGGATTGTTGCCGATGCAACAAAAAACGCCGGAGAAGCGGAACCTCCCGATTCTCCGGCGCCCATCAAATGGCATTAATCAGCTATGCGAATCAGCAGACCTTCCACATCCAGTTGTGCGGATCCTCGATCTCGCCGAGCTGAATGCCCAGCAGCTGGTTGCGCAGGTTCACGGTGAACTCACCGGAGCCACCATCGGCCACGGTCACATCGAACTTCTCGGACTTGAAACGACCGATCGGAGTGATGATGGCAGCGGTGCCGCATGCGAACACTTCGGTGACCTCGCCGGACTTGATGTCTTCGAGCAGCTGGTCCAGTGCGATCATCGTCTCGACCACGTCATGGCCGTTGTCCTGGATGAGCTGAATCAGGGAGCGGCGGGTCACGCCCGGCAGGATGTTGCCGGTCAGGGACGGGGTCTCCACGTGGCCGTCCTTGTGCACGACCATCATGTTCATGCCGCCAAGCTCCTCGAGGTAGGTCTTGGTCGCGGCGTCAACGAAGCAGACCTGCTCACAGCCGTGATCGATGCCGGTGTACTCACCGAGCAGCGAAGCCGCGTAGTTGCCGCCACACTTGGCGAAGCCGGTGCCACCCGGACCGGTACGGAACCACTTGTCTTCAACCCAGATGCTGACCGGCTTCACGCCGCCCGGGAAGTACGGGCCGGACGGGGATGCGATCACGCAGTAATCCACCTCATGCGGAGCACGCACTCCAAGGAACGGTTCGGAGGCGAACATGAACGGACGCATGTACAGGGTGTATTCGCGACGGGTCGGAACCCAGTTCACATCGCGCTTGACGAGCGCGGCCACGGAACCGATGAAGTCATCGATCGGCAACTCCGGCAGGTACAGACGCTTTGCGGAATTCTGGAAGCGTTCGGCGTTCACGTCCGGACGGAACAGCCAAGTGGAACCATCGGCATGACGGTATGCCTTCAGGCCTTCGAAGCATTCCTGGGCGTAGTGCAGCACGGATGCGCCCGGGTCCATCTTCAGCGGCGCGTACGGCTCGATACGGCGGTCTCCCCAGCCTTCTCCCTTGGTCCAGGTCATGTGAGCCATGTTGTCGGAGAACAGCTGTCCGAAAGCCGGCTTGTCGATGAGTTCGGCGCGCTTGGCGTCGGATGCCGGGTTTTCGTTCGGGAGCACGGTGAACTTGTCGGTGAGCTTGTCCAGCTCCGCCGGATCATGATGATTCTGTTCAGTCATTTCTAACTTCTTCTGTTGCATCGGCCGTATTGAGCGGCATGCGGTTATTGTGTTTTCGGCGCTTGTGGCACCGGTTTCTGGTATGTACTTTCTCACACAGCGATTGTTTTTCGATTACTTGCGTTCGCGATATGAGATGGCATGATTTCCGACGAAAAAAGCAAGAGTCCACGCGTGCAAACCACACGTGGACTCTCGCGTTTTCCAGACTTAAGATTCGTCAGTCAGAGAATCTGAGTTCACTCAGCGGCCGGAGCCTCGGCAGCGGCGTCTTCCGGCACCACGACGGAGACGACGGACTCTTCCGGATCCTCAACGTCGAGCTCGACGCCTTCCGGCAGAACGACGTCCTTGGCGAAGATCTTGGCGCCGTCGGTCAGGCCGTCGACGTTGACAACGATCTTCTCCGGCAGGTTGGCCACGTCAGCGCGAACCTTGAGCTCCTGAATATCGACGAATGCGACGGCGGCACCCTTCGGAGCGCCTTCAACGAATACCGGCACCTCGACGTCGATCTTCTCGCCAGCCTTGACCTCGTAGAAGTCAACGTGCTCAACGATGCGCTTGACCGGGTTGCGCTGAACGTCCTTG
>CAVBVU010000210.1:0-2043 GCA_963598975.1 Anaerovoracaceae bacterium | reverse complement strand
CCACTGAGCAATCGCGCAGATCGTGGATGCCGCAATTGGGAGAGTGCGTGACCAGCAAACAGGTGGTGTCGATCTGCCGACGTGCCTGCGTGCATGGCGACATGGTGATCGTGCTGCATCAGGACGCCACGAAAACGTGGGACCAGCTGGAATCCGACATCGCCGGTCTTTCGGACAAATGCCTCGGAGACGGGCGTGCGCGGACCATATACGTGGTGGTCGGACCCGAAGGCGGCATCAGCGATTCGGAGGTGGAATCCTTCACCGGCGCGGGTGCGCAGGTCTGCGTATTGGGAACGAACATTCTGCGCGCGTCCACGGCCGGGCCTGTGGCGTTATCGTTGCTTTCCCGCGCGTTGGGTCGCTATGCCTGACGACATGGCGGATTCAATGCGGGTAATTATCCCGGTTGGGCAATAGCATGGTAGGGAACGTTTCCCAGCATAGAAGGAGCATCATGAGCGACAAGGATTGCCTGTTCTGCAAGATCATCGCCGGCGAGATTCCGAGCGAGAAGGTGTACGAGGACGACACCACCTATGCGTTCAAGGACATCAATCCGAAAGCCAAGGTGCATGTGCTGGTCGTGCCGCGCGACCATTACGGCAACGTGTCCGAACTTGCGGCGGCCGATCCCGCGCAGCTCGCCCATATGGCTCAGGTCGCGCAGAAGATCGCCGACGACGAATTCAATGGTGCCTTCCGACTGATCTTCAACACCGGACTCGACGCGGGGCAGACCGTGTTCCACGTGCACGCGCACGTACTCACCGGAGAGAAGATCGACGAGTAGTCGGACGGACTCGCGTCCGATACGCATTTCGACATATTCGAATCTCGATTACCAGAAGAGGTTTTGTGGCCACCACAACACGCACCATCGCCATTCCGCAGCAACTTGACCCGGTAGCTGTTCTCGGCCCCGTGGACGAAGTGCTCAGAGAAGTGGAGCGGGCGTTCCCCGACCTGACCATCATCGTCAGGGGCAACCGCATCGCGATCATGTCCCGCTCCAGCAAATCCGAATCGCAGGCGGCACAGGCCGAACATGTGATCGCCAACATCATCCAGGCCGCGTACACCGCGCCGATGGACGCCGACACGGTACGACGCATGTTGGAACAGAACGTGCTGAAAAACGACGTAAAGGCCACCCGGCCGGGACACGGACGGATTGTGGAAGAACTGCGGTTCGCCGACCGACAGCAATCCTCCGTGGCCAATCGGGAAGCGAAAGCGGACCGTCGCAAGCCGCATGTACCCGGAGTCATCACGTTCGCTCTCGGTAAACCGGTACGCGCGAAAACCGCAGGACAGATTGCATACATCAACGCCATCGAATCACACACGATCACCTTCGCCATAGGGCCGGCAGGAACCGGAAAGACGTATCTTGCCGTGGCGAAGGCCGTACGCGCGTTCCAAGACCACCAGGTGCGACGCATCATCCTGACCAGACCCGCCGTTGAAGCGGGAGAAAACCTCGGATTCCTGCCCGGAACACTGAACGAGAAAGTAGATCCGTATCTGCGACCGCTCTACGACGCGCTTTCCGACATGCTGGGCGCCGAACAGCTCAAACGATATATGGACGACGGCGATATCGAAGTCGCGCCCCTCGCATACATGCGAGGACGTACCCTCAACGACGCGTTCGTAATACTCGACGAAGCGCAGAACACCACGGAACAACAAATGAAAATGTTCCTGACGCGCCTCGGATTCAATACCAAAATGATCATCACCGGCGACGTGACCCAAGTGGATCTGACCGTACCGAAATCAGGACTGGCCACCATCGAACGCATCCTCGGCGACATCGACGGCATAGCCTTCGCACACATGAACCCACAGGACGTGGTCCGCCACGAGCTGGTAGGCAAAATCGTGGCCGCCTACGACAGGCACGCGGCCATCGCGGGAGACCACAGCAGGCAGGACCGCGGCAAAACCTTCGCCGCACGCAACGAACAAGGCGCCGAACAGCCGGTCGTCGACGAACATCTTGAAAGGAACGCCGATGAGCGTTGAAGTGACCAATGA
>CAVBVU010000209.1:0-2056 GCA_963598975.1 Anaerovoracaceae bacterium | reverse complement strand
TTCCCATACTTCCCGGCCGAGCAGATCCTCCTCCAACGTTTCGGGCGCGCGCGGCGCACAGACCCCAGCATCCTTCGCTCCCTCGGCAAAACAACAACCACAGCGTGTGCAGCAGCCACGGCGCGTGCAACAATCCTCATCCGCGCTCCGGCAATCGTCGAAGTCTTCACAGCCGCAAAGCAACGCACGCAACTCCGGCTCCCGCGGTTACAATACCCGGCCACGTACTGCGACGCGCCCCGACATATCCTCCTATATCTCCTATATAGGCAACTTGGGCAAGAGTATGCGCAAGGGTGTCGGGGTGGCGCATAAACAACGCAATGTCGGCAAGATCATCCTTTGCGCGTTGCTGGCGTTGCTTCTCGCTTTCGGACTGTCCGTCTTCTGCACATGGAATTGGATCGACGGGCAGCTCAACAAAACCTCTTGGCTCACATCAAAGGCAAACACATCCGGGGAAAGCTGGCTGATTCTCGGTTCCGACGAACGCGACGGCACCGTTGGAGACACCGGAGACATCACCGGCTTCAGAACGGACACCATTCTGGTGCTCACCAAACCGAAATCCGGCCCGTCCTCGCTGATTTCCATTCCTCGCGATTCACTCGTGGAAATCGATCAGACCTATATGAAGATCAACGCCGTGGCTCAACTCTACAACGGGCAGCAACTGGTCAACGAGGTGGAGGACATCACCGGGCAGAAAATCGACCACGTGGCCATGGTGCAGTTCGGCGGTCTGATCAATGTGGTCGACGCATTAGGCGGTGTGGAGCTCTGCTACGACCAGGATGTCGACGATCCGTACTCCGGGCTGACGTGGTCTTCCGGATGCCATACCGTCGATGGCAACACCGCTCTGGCATTCTCCCGAATGCGTTACGCCGACGCGCAGGGGGATTTCGGGCGTGCGGCAAGACAACGCCAGGTGATCAGCGCAATCGTCAAGAAGGGCGCGTCGCCCCAGACCCTGCTCAATTTCGCCAAGGTGAAGAAGGTCGCGGAATCCGCCTTGGGGTCCGTGACCGTGGATGAGGATGCTTCCACGTCTTCCCTGCTGCATATGGCGTTGGCCTTCAAAAGCGCTTCCAGCGATGAGGGCATTTCCGGAAGCGTATATTGGACCGATCCGGATTATTACGTCGACGGCGTTGGCTCCAGTGTGCTCCTCGACGGCGAGAGGAATCTTCAGCTCTTTTCCGAACTCGCCAATGGCACCCATGAGGCGGGTACCGTCGGAACGCTTGCAGAACAGCAGTGAAACGTTCTTGAGGGATGTGGATAACCCGCGTTCTCCGACCACCGGAGTGGTTTCGGCTTGATTTGAGCGACTACCGCGGTTCAAGCTGGTACCATGCATGGTTCCAAGGGATTTCGTGACAACGCCGTAGGTCGCAGGCAATTTGACGACAGGCAGTTATCGCTGATCAGTTGGTCGACTCCTCTGATCGCCCAACTGGTCATGCTCGTCGTGATGTGTGTGCAACGGCACTGGATGTACGTGGCCATGCTGTCGCCAGGATTGCTGGGCAGCGCCATCACCCTCACCATAATGGTCATCAGAATGCGCGCTGACGGGCGTCAAGCCATGCAAACCTCTGATTCCGCCAATGCAAGATCCATCACGGAAAACCATGCGTCGGATTCTTCGGGTTCGTATGCATACCCATTCGAACAGCTCCCGCACACACGCTTCGAAGAATTGCATGGACTGCCCATCGAGGCCACGACATGGAGGCATGTCGTCCGTGGATGGTTCCAAAGCAATCCGCTCTGTGCCATCGGAACCTGCATGCAGTCAGGGCAACAGACGGAATTCTCCATAGATCTGGCCCGTGCGGGCCCCCACGCCATGGTGGCCGGAACCACAGGATCCGGCAAATCCGAGCTTCTGATCAGTTGGTGCGTGGCATTGGCCACGGCGTACAGTCCGGACAGACTCCATTTTGTGTTTCTGGATTTCAAAGGCGGATCCACATTCAATGCGCTGGAACGGCTTCCCCATACGGGGGCAACGTATGCGACCTTGATCTTTCCCACGCGGTACGCGCCC
>CAVBVU010000208.1:0-2093 GCA_963598975.1 Anaerovoracaceae bacterium | reverse complement strand
TGTCGTGATCGCTCTGGGTGTGGTGCTCGGTGTGATCGCCATGGTCAAGCGAGCCAAGGACGAGAAGGAACATCCGGAACATTACAAGGCCAAGAAGGCCAAGTAAAGCCGGCTGCATCCCACGGTGAATCACAGTGTGCGGCTGTGATCTCGTGAATCCCATGGCAACAAGCGCCGCGTTCCATTCCGGAATGCGGCGCTTATCGCGTTTTCGCCCCTTTCGAGTCCTTAGCGGGAAGTAGCGTTGAAGGCATGACTGACGGTATGATGCATCTTCTCGATCCCGCTCCTTTCGGACGAATTCTCCCGGCCATGGTTACCCCTATGAAGGCCGACGGTTCCGTTGATTTCGAAGCCGCGCGCAAGCTCGCCAAGCAGCTTGTGGCGGACGGCGCCGATGGCATCGTGGTCAACGGCACCACCGGCGAATCCCCGACCACCCATATGGAGGAGAAGGTCGAGCTGGTCCAGGCCGTCAAGGAAGTCGTGGACGTGCCGGTCATCTCCGGTGCCGGTTCCAACGACACCGCCCATACCGTGCGCATGGTGGAGCAGACCCAGGAAGCGGGCGCCGACGCGGTGCTCGTGGTCGCTCCGTACTATTCCCGTCCATCCCAGGAGGGCGTGTTCCGCCATTACAAGGCGGTCAACGATTCGGCCGACAAGCCGATCATCGTCTACGATGTGCCGGGCCGTACCGGTCTGCACATCCAGCTGGAAACCTATCGTCGTCTTGCCGAACTCGATCATGTCACGGCAGTGAAGGACGCCACCGGAGACATCGCCGGCGCGGTGCGCAAGCGCATGGAAACCGGACTCACCTGGTATTCGGGCGACGACGGTCTGTTCCTGCCGTTCCTTTCCGTCGGCGCGGTGGGCATCATCTCCGTGATCGCTCATGCCGCGGCCGGTCCGATGCGTGACCTTGCCGACGCGTTCGACCGCGGAGACATCCATGAGGCGCAGCGTATCGCCGTGCAGCTCGCTCCGGTCACCGAAGCCATGAACGGCAACGGTTTCCAGGCGGTGATGGCCAAGGCCTCGCTGCAGGTCCGCGGCATCCTCGATTCCACCACCATGCGTCTGCCGAACGTCGGCCCAGGCGAAGCGGAACTCAAGCGCGCGGAAGAAGGCATGCGCGCCTCCGGTCTGCTCTGATCAAAGGCTTGACGATTACGGTGCACGGTCCGCGGTTTCATGCTGAATGCTGAAAATCGCGGACTCTCTCATTCCTCGTTTCCGCATAGGCGGAAACAATTAGCAATAGAAATCCAACTAGGAAATGGCTGAAGAAACAAAGAAAAAAACAACGCACAAGCGCGGCAGCAAAGCTGTCAAGCGCACTGATTCCGCGGCAAAAAAGGAAAACGCAACCACGCGTAGGTCCACTGGCCGCACTCGTGGCGCCGCCGGCAACGGCCGCGGCAAGTCCACCGGTTCCCGTCCGGCAGGCAATCGCCGTACCAATCGTCCGGCTCCGCAGACCACCTCGCCTCAGCAGGACGCCGTTCTGATTGCCCCGCCGAAGTACCGCAAGGGCTCCATGCGCATCGTGCCGCTGGGTGGCTTGGGCGAGATCGGCCGCAATATGAACGTGATCGAATACAACGGGCATCTGCTGCTCATCGACTGCGGCGTGCTTTTCCCGGAAGAGGAACAGCCGGGCGTGGATCTGATACTGCCCGACTTCCATTACATCAAGGATCGTCTCGACAAGGTCGAGGCCCTCGTGCTCACGCACGGCCATGAAGACCACATCGGCGGCGTTCCGTACCTGCTCAGGCTCCGTCCGGACATTCCTCTGATCGGTTCCAAACTGACACTCGCCTTCGCCGAAGCCAAGTGCAAGGAACACCACATCAATCCGACGCTCGTTGAAGTCAAGGGCCGTGACAAGCTCAAGGTCGGCCCATACAGCCTGGAATTCGTGAATGTGACCCATTCCATTCCGGACGCTCTGGCAGTGTTCGTGCAGACACCGGCCGGCTCCCTGATCGACACGGGAGACATCAAACTCGACCAGCTTCCGCTCGACCATCGCATCACCGATCTGGTCGAATTCGGCAAGCTCGGCGAAAAGGGCGTGCATCTGC
>CAVBVU010000207.1:0-2113 GCA_963598975.1 Anaerovoracaceae bacterium | reverse complement strand
TTCATATATGTCGGCTATACGGGCGGTTCGGAGCGGTCAGTGCACGACGGTGACGGTGCAGCCGGCGAAATTGATGACCTGCTTGGACACCGATCCGAAGAAGTGCGCGTCCAGACCGGAAAGTCCACGGGAGCCGACCACCAGATGCCGTGCGTAACGGGAAGCCGCGACCAACCCCTTCGTGGCGGAAATGTGGAACGCGTGCGATTCGATGATGAAATCGTCGGGAATGCCGGCCGAGGGGACGCTGATGGAGTCGAGCAGCTCGTCAAGCATTCGTTCCGCCTTCTTCTGGCCCACGTCAATCGGCGCGATCGAATTCTCGTAGCCTTCGATGACTCCGAGATCCTTCAGCTGCCAGCAGAATATGACCTGCAGGGGAGCGTGATGCAATACGGCGAGATCGATGGCGAACAGTAACGCGTCCTTCGAACCGCGCGCACCGTTGACGCCGACCACGATCGGACGTTGATCCTTCGGCAGGGGAGAGCCGGGAAGCTCATAGGTGACCGTGCTGCCGCCAGGGGTGAGCGCATTGGCGATGGCGTTCTGAACGTTTGATTCCTCCTTGTCGGGGAGCCTCACCACGGTAACCGGAACCTGGGCCTCCTCCACCAGGGATTCCGATACCGATCCAAGGAACCAGCGCGCCACACGTCCGTACGAACGACGGCCCACCACGATCTGCTGGGCGTCCCTGCCAAGCTGCAGCAACGCCGCGGTGCCGGTGGCTTTGACGGAAGTCAGTTTGACGCTGTTCTCGTCGATGGGCATGTCTTTCGAGGCTTCGGCCACCCAATCGCGCAGCCGCTGGGCTATCTCGTGACGCATCTTGGTCCACTGTCCGTCGGAATCAGGCTCCGAACCCATGTCCCACGAACGCGACCACGCGTAAACCGCGTTGACATGTTGCCCGGTCAGCGAGGCCTCCCGCAACGCCCAACGCAAAGCCGCGAAGGACTCATTCGATCCATCGACCCCGACGATTATGTCTCGCAAACCGGTGTCCATCATAGGTAGGCTAGTTCCATTCATGGTGACCTCCTTTGGTCGTCGCCTACGTTCAAGCATATCCGCTGCATTGCGTTGACAGCGCAATTTATGCGCGCGTATACCAAACGTCACCGTGAATCGGTAAAGTGTTGGAGGACTAACAAGAGTGGAAGGACAAGCATGTTCGAACGGTTTACCGACCGTGCGCGGCGCGTGATCGTGCTGGCGCAGGAAGAAGCTCGTACCCTCCAGCACAACTACATCGGCACCGAACATCTTCTGCTGGGCCTGATCCGCGAAGGCGAAGGCGTCGCGGCCAAGGCGCTCGCATCCAAGGGCGTGACGTTGGACGACACCCGCAAGCAGGTTGAAGAGATGATCGGCAAGGGGAATGCATCTCCGAACGGGCATATTCCCTTCACTCCGCACGCTAGGCAGGTCTTGGAGCTGTCGTTGCGTGAAGCGTTGCAGCTGGGGCACAGCTATATCGGCACCGAGCATATTTTGCTCGGCCTGATTCACGAGGGCGAAGGCGTCGGCACCCAGGTTCTGATCAAGATGGATGTCAACCTTGGCGAACTCAGGAGCGCCACCATCGATCTGATTCGTGGCAACTCCGGTGACGGCAAGTCGGACGGCAAGGGCGATCTGGCCAATGCCGGCGGCGTGCAGGACCGCCGCAACCAGAACGGGTCCGCCATCCTCGACCAGTTCGGCCGTAATCTGACCGCCGAAGCGGCGTCGGGCAAGCTTGACCCGGTGATCGGCCGTTCGGACGAGATCGAGCGCGTGATGGTGGTGCTCAGCCGCCGCACCAAGAACAATCCGGTGCTGATCGGCGAGCCGGGCGTCGGAAAGACCGCCGTGGTCGAAGGCCTTGCGCAGAAGATCAACTCCGGCGATGTGCCGGAGACGCTCAAGGGCAAACAGGTCTATTCCCTGGACCTGGGCTCGATGGTGGCGGGTTCGCGCTATCGTGGCGATTTCGAGGAACGCCTGAAGAAGGTGCTCAAGGAAATCAAGACCCGTGGCGACATCGTGCTGTTCATCGATGAGATCCACACCATCGTGGGCGCGGGCTCTGCGGATGGCGCTCTGGGCGCGTCCGATATGCTCAAGC
>CAVBVU010000206.1:0-2126 GCA_963598975.1 Anaerovoracaceae bacterium | reverse complement strand
GACCAAGAAGGAAGTCAAGGACGGGGATATCTGGCGTCTGTTCAAGGACGAGTATCTGCCCGTCGAGGAGTCCGGCGCGACTTCGGCCGGTATTGTGGTCGGAGACAGCAAGGACGAATCCCTCGAGCAGTGGGGTCGTCTGAAGCTGCTGAAGGTTGCGGTTTCCTCCGGTGAGGATGGTTCCGACACCGTGCTCAAGGCCAAGATTCTCGACCGTGGCGTCAATGTCGGTGAGGATGAGCCGATCGAGCGTGAGGTGTCCGGCATGGGCAACGGCCCGATCGCGGCGTTCCTCAACGCCGTCAGCAACTTCGGCATCAACGCTTCCGTCATGGATTATGTGGAGCATACCATGGCCGTCGGCACCGATGCCATGGCCGCATCCTATGTGGAATGCCAGATCGGTGAGGAGGACGATACCCAGATTGTATGGGGTGTCGGCATCGATACGTCCATCGTCACCAGCTCGCTGAAAGCCATCATTTCGGCCATCAACCGTTCCGAGCGTTGATCGTGCGAATGTCGGTCGCGGGCTGAACGCCTGTGATCGACATTCCGTCGGATAGCGTAAGTGGAGCTCCTTTTCGGGAGCTCCACTTTTTGTTTGCGTGTCAGACCTGCGATCCCCAGACGCACACGTTGCCGCCGATTGCGGTGAACGTCATGACGCTCCTGCCGTCGGTTTCGCGCGGCAACGTGGTGAAGACGCCGGTGTAGGCCACGTCATCCAATCGGATTTCCACATCGCTTGCGCAGCAGGACGCTTCATGGTGCGCAAGCCGCCAGGAGCCGCATACCACCGGACCGTCGGTTTCCCGCGGAAGATTCGCATCGGGGGTATCGAAGAAACTTACGATTCCCCCTCGCGTGATGCGCCCGTCCTCATGCAGCGTCACCTGTTCCGCGCGATTCACGCCGACTGGATTTCCGTCGTCATCGGTTTTGCCATTGAAATACGTATGCGGATCGTGACGCACGATTTCGTAATCACCAGCGATGTCGGTCTTCTTTACCGCCGCCGAAGCCGTGACTCCGCGGTATTCGTAGGGTGCGGCAACCAGCCAGCCATCGCGGGTGGCCAGCAATTCGCGGACATGCGATTCGTAATCCTCGTCATCACCCTCGGCATGACGCTGAGCGAAACGCGTGTGGTACACGAGGAACATGCGTCCGTCCTTCGTGTGCTGGATGGCGGAATTATGCCCTTGTGATACCTCGACGTCGTTGAGGTCGTCGGGACCGCCGCTCCAGAGCACCGAAGAGGTGAGCCGTATGCCGGTGCCGCGAAGCTGGTTGTCGGGAATCTCGCCGGCGCTGATCGCCGGATTGCCGTTTTGATCCGTGTACGGTCCGAGCAGCGACTTCGAACGGAACATGCGGATCTGGTATCCGCCGGTGCGTCCGAGCCAGCCGTACGACATGAACAGGTACCACCACCCGTTGGATCGAAGGAAGTACGCGCCTTCGCCGGAATTCCAGTATCCTCCGGCCACCTTCACGCCGTAATACGGGTCGGTGGAATCCTTGACGAGCGGGTAGCGTACGGAATGGTCGCGCAGTCCGGTCTTCGGATCGAGCTTGAACATCCAGATGCCGCCGAACCAGGAGCCGAACGCCATCCACATCTCACCGTGTTCGCAAAGTACGGGCGCCGCGTCGATGGCGTTGATTCGGGTGTCTTTGAGCGAAAGATACCGCGACATATCGTAATCGTCGGCCTTGCGCGAACCCCGCTCCAATCCGAGTACGTGCGGAACGTCGGTGGACCACATGGTTTCGGAATCGAATCCGGAGTAGACCACGGGGCCCACGTACGTCCAATCG
Source organism: Anaerovoracaceae bacterium (assembly GCA_963598975.1). Lineage (GTDB taxonomy): Bacteria > Actinomycetota > Actinomycetes > Actinomycetales > Bifidobacteriaceae > Bifidobacterium. The sequence continues at coordinate 302 of CAVBVU010000206.1, read as the reverse complement.
CTGTCGAGATGGTCGGCGATGAGCAGCACGATCACGGAACGGAACTGGTCTCCGTTCACCGACATGTACATGCACCATTTGCCCATGGTGGCGTTCCAGATCACGTCCGGAGCCCACGTGTTGCCCAGCAGATCCGGGTTGGATGGCTGCTTGGGCCAGTCCTGCCAGATGCCGCCGAGCACGGCGTACGGGTCGCGGCTGAGATTGTTGTCGAACCGTTCCCAGTTGACCATATCGTGGCTGCGGGCGAATCGCCGGTGCGTGCCGAACAGGTAATAGACGCCGTTCTCCTCGGCTATGGC
>CAVBVU010000205.1:0-2171 GCA_963598975.1 Anaerovoracaceae bacterium | reverse complement strand
TCCTATGCCAGGGCGCGTGCCGAATCCGTCGGTTTTGAGGTCAAGAACGGAATTGCCACCCGCGCCGACCGTTTGGTCATCATTCTCGTGGGAATGGCCCTCGCCGGATTGACCCATCAAGGCATCTGCCTTGCTGCGGCCATGGTGCTGCTGGCCGTCCTCGGCGTCATTACGGTATTCCAGAGAATTTTTGAGGCACGGCGGCAAATGTGTGTCGGATCCGGGTCGCTTGCAAACCGTTGACGGGAATCGCGAACCTTGATCGGCGGCCTGCGGGGAAACTGAAATTCGAGGTTTTCAGCGATATCAGCGCGGTTTTGTCTTAGAATCGCTCTAGAATCATTTCGTTTGAAATATCCGCAACCTGCCTAGGAGCATTATGTCAGGTCATTCCAAGTGGGCGACCACCAAGCACAAGAAGGCCGCCATCGACGCAAAGCGTGGCAAGCTGTTCGCCAAGCTGATCAAGAACATCGAAATCGCAGCACGTATGGGCGGTGGCGATCCTGATGGTAACCCGTCGCTGTATGACGCCATCTACAAGGCCAAGAAGGCTTCCATGCCGGCCGACAACATCAAGCGTGCCGTCAAGCGTGGTTCCGGTGAAGAGGCCGGCGGCGCCAACTACGAGGACATCGTTTACGAGGGTTACGCTCCTGCCGGTGTTGGCCTGATCATCGAATGCCTCACCGACAACCGCAACCGTGCGGCCGCCGAAGTGCGTTCCACCCTGACCAAGGGCAACGGATCCCTGGCCACCTCCGGTTCCGTGAGCTTCAACTTCGAACGCAAGGGACAGATCATCGTTCCGGCTGAAGGCGTTGATTTCGACGATCTGTTTGAAAAGGCCGCCGAAGCCGGCGCCGAGGACGTTACCGAGGATGGCGACGTGTTCACCGTCATCACCGGTCCGTCCGAGATGATTGATGTTCGTAAGGCTCTGCAGGATGCCGGATACGACTATGATTCCGCGGATCTGATCATGATGCCGAAGAACGAGGTGGAGCTGACGCTTGAGGATGCCCAGAAGGTCTCCAAGCTCATCGACAACCTCGATGATCTGGATGATGTTCAGAACATCTACTCCAACTGGACCGCTTCCGATGAGGTCATGGCCCAGCTTGACGAGGAGTAGTCAAGAGTGATCATTCTTGGCGTCGACCCCGGGCTGACTCGCTGCGGGGTCGGCGTGATTGAAGCCGGCGCATATCGCCGGCTTTCTTTTATCCATGTGGATGTGATTCGTTCCGATCCGAAAACGTCTCAGGATCTGCGCCTGCTGGCCGTCTACAACGGTCTGGTCGAAAAGATGGAACGCTTCGTTCCGGATACGGTTTCCATAGAACGTGTGTTCGCACAGGAAAACCGCAATACGGTTCTTGGCACGGCGCAGGTCGCCGGTCTGGCGATGCTCGCCGCGGCCCAACGTGGCATTCCCGTCGCGCTGCATACCCCTACCGAGTCGAAACTGGCGATCACCGGTAACGGCAAGGCCGAGAAGATCCAAGTGGAACGCATGGTGGCGCGTATTTTGGGCCTGAACACGTTGCCCAAACCCGCCGATGCCGCCGACGCGCTGGCGGTCGCGATCTGCCATGCCCTACGTCCGGCCGGCGCGTTGCAGGGAGGGGAGCGCGAGGAGCATCTTACGGCGGCGCAACGCCAGTGGGCGCAGGCCTCACAAAAGGCGGCCCATAAACGAGGCGTCCGCAGAGGCATGTAAACTATCGAACAGATGTTCTAGCTATGTTCGAAGGAGGTGCCTGCGATGATAGGCTCGTTACGCGGTCGTGTGGATTGCGTCGATGCCATTTCGGTGATCATCGAAGTCGGGGGAGTCGGATACGAGATTAGGATGCCGTCCGCCGATCTGGCCTCCATGCATGCCGGCCAGGACGTCAAAGTGTACACGTCTTTGAGTGTTTCCCAAGACGCGGTAACGTTGTTCGGATTCTCCACGTTGGCTTCGAAACGCATGTTTTTGCAATTGCAGAAGGTCAGCGGAATCGGTCCGAAAGTGGCTCTGTCGCTGCTTTCAACACTTCCTCCCGACCGTTTGGCGCGGGCCGTTGCGGACGGTGATGCCACGGCCTTGGCCAAGGCCCCGGGTCTGGGCAAAAAGGGTGCCCAGAAAATCATCCTCGAGCTTAAAGGGTCGATTGACCTAAACC
>CAVBVU010000204.1:0-2188 GCA_963598975.1 Anaerovoracaceae bacterium | reverse complement strand
ATCAGGCAGACGGCTGCGAACACCGCCGGCACGGCATACGCGCCGCCGGCCACCGCGGAGGCGATGGCCACGCCGGCCTGGTTCAGGAACATCACCAATCCGCACAAAGTCAGCACGATCGACACGAACTGCAACGGGTTCAGATGGGCTTCCTCAACCGGCCTGTGCTGTTCGATGCATTTGACGCCGACCGGCAGCGAGACAAGCAGAACGATCGGAATGACGATCACGAAGATCGCACGCCAGGGCAGGATGCTGGAAACCGCGCCACCCACGGTGGGTCCGATGGCCGGAGCGACGGTGATGACAAGCGATCCGACGCCCATAAGACGCCCGACCTTGGTACGCGGAGCCTGTTCCAGGATGATGTTGTTCATCAACGGTGTGGCGACGCCGGAACCGATGCCTTGAATGACGCGCGCCACCAGAATCAGCGCGAACGAATGGCAGAAGATCATGATCAGCGAGCCCAGTACGGCGAGCACGACCGCGGCGAGGAACAGCGTGCGGTGTTCGACTTTGCGGTTGAGATATGAAGAGAGAGGCATGGTTGATGCCACCGCCAGCAGATAGATGGTGGTGACCCATTGCACGGTTGCGGTGTCCACGCCGAACTCCTGCATGAGTTCCGGGAACAGCACGGTCATCACCGTTTCGGTAAGGATGCCGATGAATGCGAGTGATCCGACCGCCACGATGGCTCCGACGAGTTTGCCGGGAATCTGCTCGGATGCGGCCGCATCATGTGTTATGTTTGCGTCTTTTGTTATGTTGCTTCCCATAGTTCCTTATCTGCGCGCTTTATTTCCTGCGGCCGCGCGCAACGCCGCGATTGGCGCACAAACACAAGGGAACAAGCGCCAACCCCATCGATCATGGTTGTGCACTATGCCGACAAATTTTCAGCTGACGGCTAATCTTCCTCATGCAGAATCCCACGAATCCTCTCCAGCCGTGGCTTGATCTCATGTTCGTAGCCTCGGTCGTTCGGATGGTAGTATTCACGCCCTTTGAGCTCATCGGGCATGTATTGCTGCGGGGCCACCGCGCCCGGCCAATCATGCGCGTAGCGGTATCCCTCGTGGTTACCCCAACTTTTCATCAATGCCGTGGGCGCATTGCGCAGATGCAGCGGCACTTGGCCGATCAACCCCGCATCCACATCCGCGAGCGCCGAATTGATGGCGTTGTAGCTGGCGTTGGATTTCGGTGCGGTGGCCACGGCGAGCGCCGCTTCGGCGAGGATGATGCGGGCTTCCGGCATGCCGATCATGGCCACGGCCTGAGCCGCGGCGACCGTGACCTGCAGAATCTGCGGGGCGGCCATGCCGACCTCTTCCGATGCTGCGATCATGATGCGGCGGGCGATGAATCGCGGATCTTCTCCGGCGCGCAGCATACGTGCCAGATAGTGCATCGTCGCGTCCGGGTCGGATCCGCGCATGGATTTGATGAATGCCGATATGACGTCGTAGTGGTCGTCGCCGTCCTTGTCGTAGCGCACCGTGGCCACATCCATGACTTTCGATACCACTTCGGGGGTGATGATCGGGCGTTTCGCGCCTTTCTTACGTTCCTCGTCACCGGTGACTGCGCCGGCCGCGGCTTCGAGGATCGTCAATGTTTTGCGCGCGTCGCCGCCTGCCATGCGGACTATCTCGTCCATGGCTTCGTCGTCGATGCGCACCTCGTCCCTAAGTCCGCGGTCGTCCTTCACGGCACGCTTGATGAGCGTTTTGAGGTCCTGCGGTTCCAGCGATTCGAGTTTGACGACCACGGATCGGCTCAGCAACGGTTTGATTACGGAAAAACTTGGGTTTTCGGTGGTCGCGGCGATGAAGGTCACGTCGCGGTTCTCCACACTTGGCAGCAACGCGTCCTGCTGCGATTTCGAGAATCGATGCACTTCGTCGATGAACAGCACCGTTTCCTTGCCCTCCGATACAAGACGGTCGCGGGCGCGGCCGAGTACGTCACGCACGTCTTTGACGCCAGATGTGACCGCGGAAAGCTCTTCGAACACACGGCCGGATTGTTGCGCCACGATGTAGGCCAGCGTGGTCTTGCCGACGCCGGGCGGTCCGAACAGAATGATGGAGCTCGGGGCGGTCAGCGACCCCTTTGACGTCGGATTGGCGAGGCGGCGCAGAGGCGAGCCCTCCCCCAGCACACGCGACTGGCCGAGCAC
>CAVBVU010000203.1:0-2195 GCA_963598975.1 Anaerovoracaceae bacterium | reverse complement strand
CCGTTACCGCCAAACGTGAGGCGCAGATCAACCAGCAGCATCCGGAACGAGACGCCAACAAGCCATGGAAAGGCACCCGTGCCATCGGAGGCTGGGAGTTCTGCGTCATGCGTCCGCGACTTGCCGATTATGTGCTGTCCATGCCTCGAGGGGCGCAGATTATGTATCCGAAAGACATCGCGCAGGTGATTCAGCTCGGAGACATCCGTTCCGGCATGAACGTTCTGGAATCCGGGGCGGGATCGGGCGCGATGAGTATCAATCTGTTGGATGCCGTAGGGGAAGGCGGCAACCTTACCACCATTGAGATGCGTTCCGAATTCGCCCGTGTGGCCGAGGCGAACGCCACGATTTACTTTTGCGCCCGTCCGTCATGGTGGGATTTGAAGACCGGTGATTTCGATTCGGTAGCGGCCACGTTGCCGGAACATTCCTTCGACCGCATCATGCTTGATATGCTCGACCCGTGGAACCGGCTCGAACAGGCATACCGTGTGATCGCACCGGGCGGCGTGCTAGTCGCGTACGTGACCACGACCACCCAGCTGAGCCGCACGGCCGAGGCGCTGCGCGAAGCGGGATGTTGGACGGAACCGGACATCCAGGAAACGATGGAACGCAATTGGAAGGCCCAGGGATTGGCTATCCGTCCCGATCATCAGATGATCGGACACACCGGTTTCCTGATGGTATCCCGTGCCATGGCGCCCGGATTCCAGGCGTTGCGCAAACGTGACCGCGCCACGAAGGACACGACCACGGACATTGACTCCCTGAGCGCGCAGGAACGTGCCGAACAGCTTGAAGACCTTGAACTGCGTGACATTTCCGACCGTAAGCTTCGCAAGGTGTTGCGCGATCTCGACGCGCAGGTGGATGCAATCGGCGAGTGATTCACCCGGTTTGCGCATATCTGCGGGATAATGGGTTGAGGAATCGCGGGCAAATGCGTTGTTCGACCAAAGATGGGAGCATACGGCTATGGGAACAAGCCTGAAAAAAGTCGCGAAAAAGGCCAAGGACTACAAGTATGTGCTGCTGGTGATGCGCCATGCGAAGACGGAGCCTTTCGGCAACGGCGGCGATGCGGGTCGTGAGCTTACCGACAAAGGGCGCAAGCAGGCGAAGGCCGTGGCCAAGGGATTGGTGGAACATAAGATGATGCCGAGCCGCATAGCGTGTTCAAGCGCCACCCGTGCGCGCCAGACCTGCGATCGTATGCTCAAGGTGTTCGGAGACGATCCGAAAGTCGACTATCGGCAAAGTCTGTATGAGGATGGCGTGCAGTCCGTGTTCGACGAGCTGGCTCAGACCAAAGACAAGCATCATGTTCTGCTCGTGCTTGGCCATGAGCCGACGGTGTCGGTCGCCTGTCAGTGGATAGCCAGTTCCGAATCCGACTCGTCGTTGCTCGACATGCTCAATCTGGGCATGTCGCCGGCGTCGATCGCGGTCTTTGGATCCAATGTTCCGTTCAACCAATGGCAACTGCATGAAGGAGAGCTTATAGCCCTGCTCACGGCGAAGGATTTCAGCTAGCGTTTCCGTATGAACGTATAAGAATGCCTATGGCGCGGGTTCGGTCAAGGCGATTTCAAAAATCGCTGTGGACGACAGCCTCTGTGAGTGGCCGGATGTTTTGTATTCCGAAAACCACGATGCGGTAACGACCGCGGAGTGGTCCGTGATTGCCCCGAACGTGTCTAGGTCCGGTGACATGCTTAGGGGGATGAATGGTCTTTGCGCCATGGACGGCCATGATTCACAGTGCGCAACCTTACGTGCGTTACCGAGGAGAGAGAACCATGCCCGCCAGCGAACATATCAGCGTCATCGTTCCTGTGTACAACGTTCGGCGGTATCTTCGTCAATGTCTTGAATCCTTGTCGGCACAGGATTATCCGTTATTCGAGGTCATTCTTGTCGATGACGGTTCGACGGACGGGTCTGGATCGCTTTGCGATGAATACGCGTCGAAAAACAGGTGCTTCAGGGTCGTGCATCAGCAGAACGGGGGATTGAGCGCCGCCCGTAATAGGGGGTTGTCCTTCGCCCGCGGCCAATATATTTCCTTCGTGGACAGTGACGATTGGGTTTCCCGGCACTACCAGTCCATGCTTATGTCCGCCGTCGAACGAACCGGCATGCCCTGCGTGTCTCTTGCGCATCTCAAACCGTTCCGTGACGGCCGTGAC
>CAVBVU010000202.1:0-2208 GCA_963598975.1 Anaerovoracaceae bacterium | reverse complement strand
CCGCCATAGATGTTCTTGGCAGCCACGATATGGTCGCCGCTCTGCGTGATGTTGCGCACCGCGTATTCCACGGCCGCGGCGCCGGAAGCGACCGCCAGGCCTGCGGTGCCGCCTTCGAGGGCCGCGATGCGGTCTTCGAACACGCCTTGGGTGGAGTTGGTCAGACGTCCGTAGATGTTGCCGGCGTCGGCCAGTCCGAAACGGGCCTCGGCGTGGTCGAAGTTGTGGAACACGTAGCTGGTGGTCTGGTAGATCGGCACCGCACGGGAATCGGTGGCCGGGTCCGCCTGCTCCTGTCCGACGTGCAGCTGCAGGGTTTCGAAACGATAGTTCTTGTCCGCCATGGTTGGCTCCTTATACTGTTCCATAGATTCGTTGATTGCCTTGTACTGGCCACCCGTCCTGCCGTTCGGCGGTTGGCCAGGTGTTGGTAGAGACGATAGGACGCGGCACAAGTCAAGCGCAAGCCGAACGTTATCGCACTTGCCTATACCCTCTTATAAACCGTTGGAATCATCGGTCTCACGCAAGGTCGAGACGCCCGAAAAACCTCGTGGAAAACCGTGCGACACGCCAACGATCACCATTTCGGACATGTCAAGGCACGCTCGTCGGGTGCACGCATGTGGCACACACGGGCGCATTCGTCAACGCACACGCTAAAGTCATGGGCAGGCAATCGCAAAAGAGGTTTCAAACATGAACGACGAGATTTTGTACGACCGTGATCCGCTGTATATTCCGCGCGTGGCCGCGGTGCACGACATGTGCGGCTACGGCAAATGCTCGCTGACGGCGGCCATCCCGATCCTTTCGGCAGCCGGCTGCGACGTCTGCCCGGTGCCGACGGCCCTGTTCTCCGCCCATACCCGCTACGAGGTGTTCACCTTCAACGACACGACGGAGCTGCTGGACGGTTATCTGGATGCGTGGAAGCAGGAGAACGTCGATCTGGACGCCGTGTATTCCGGATTTCTGGGATCCGCCGAACAGGTCGACATCATCAAACGGCTTTACTCCGACTACCCGCACGCATTGCGGTTGGTAGATCCCGTCATGGGCGATGGCGGGCGCATCTACGCGACATATACGGATGAGCTGTGCCGGGCCATGGGGTCGCTGGTGGATGGAGCGGACGTGCTGACGCCGAACCTCACCGAAGCCTCCATACTGACGCACCGCGAATATCCGGGCCAGAACCTGACCGACCGCCAGGTGGACGACATCATCGACGCCCTGCTGGAATTGGGCGCGAAGAACGTGGTGCTCAAGGGCATAGACCGCGCGGACGGCATGATCCGCAATTTCGTGGCGTCAAGCAAGACCGGCGTCGCAGGCAAGCGGGAACTGGCCCACAGCAAACTGCCGTTCATGACGCATGGCACCGGGGATGCGTTCGCCTCGGCGTTGTGCGGAGCGTTGATGGCGGGCAGATCCCTGGCGCAATCCGCGTCCATCGCCGGCGAGTTCGTTCGTCATGCGATGAAGCGCACCCAGAACCAGCCCCACCATGACGAGCGTGGTGTGAGCTTCGAGTTGAGCCTTGGGGAAATGACCAAACTCATGCACGACTGATATACGACCGAAAGCGGATCGAACACCATAAATCTCAGCGGTGGATGAGTGTGCATAACGCACATTCATCCACCGTCTATCCCCAACACTCCCGAAACCGTCAGGTTATCCACAATCGCCGTCCGCCCCTTGCCCCGCAATGCATGATTCTGCTGAACTTGAATCATGAACGGCACAATATCAACTTGCGTTCCGGCCGCACAGCAGCGGCAGGAACAACTTCTCGACTCTCTGGCGCAACGATTGCACGACGGCACGCTGCGCACACGTCAACTCGGAAATCTTGGCGAACAATACGCGGCGGCATGGCTCGAAGCGCAAGGCTGGCATGTGATCGACCGCAACTGGCATTGCCGATTCGGAGAACTTGACATCGTTGCCCGCAACGAATCCAACCAAATCGTTTTCGTGGAAGTCAAGACCAGACGCACCCTGAGGTACGGAACGCCCCAGGAGGCGGTGACCCACGCCAAGCAGATCAACCTTCGCCACGCCGCGGTGCAATGGCTGGCCGAACCGGAACACCATCTGCCGCACTCCGGCATCCGTTTCGACGTCGTCACCGTCGTCGTACGTGAAGGCAATCCCCTCGTCCAACGTATCGAAGGAGCGTTCTGATGGCCCTCGGCAGCG
>CAVBVU010000201.1:0-2261 GCA_963598975.1 Anaerovoracaceae bacterium | reverse complement strand
CATGGGAGCTACCCATGCCCCCGTGCGTCTGGCGCGACAGCTGCGTGAAATGGGTTGCAAGGCATGCTTCGCCGTGCGTCCCGCCGAACCTGTTGAACCGATTTTCGACATTCTCGACGAATTCGACATGATTCTGATCATGACCGTCGAGCCGGGCTTCGGAGGCCAGAAGTTCCTCGATAACCAGATGGCCAAGGTTCGCCGTCTGCGTGACGAGATCACCCGCCGTGGACTGAAGACCAAGATTCAGGTGGACGGCGGTGTCAGCCCGAAGACCGCACACATCGTGGCCGAGGCCGGAGCGGACGTCCTCGTCGCCGGTTCCGCCGTGTATGGTGCCGAAAGCCCCGCCGAGGCCATTGATTCCATTCGAGACAAGGCCGAGGCCGCTTTCAAGGCCTGAACCCACGAATACCGTAAGGATCGATACGAAAAATGAAGACTTTTGAATCCCTGTTCGAAGAGCTGAGCGAAAAGGCCGCGACCAAGCAGGAAGGTTCCCTTACCGTCGACGAGCTCAACAAGGGCACGCACTTCATCGGCAAGAAGATCGTCGAGGAGGCAGGCGAGACATGGATCGCAGCCGAGTATGAAGGCGCCGACCGCACGGCGGAGGAAATGAGCCAGCTCATCTACCATCTTCAGGTCATGATGATCGATCGCGGCATCACGCTTGAGGACATCTACAAGAACCTGTGAAAACCTGGGCCATGCCGCTTGAGGCGTGGCCTTTTTTGGAGGAACAATGCTGAGAATCGCTGTGCCCAACAAGGGCATGTTGTCTGAACCTGCTTGGAACCTGCTGTCGGAGGCAGGCTACCGGTTACGTAGCAATCCCCGCCAACTGGTGGTCGAGGATACCGACAACGATGTGGAACTGTTCTACCTTCGTCCACTCGACATCGCGGTCTATGTGGGACGCGGAACCATAGACGTTGGCATCACGGGCCATGACCTGCTGCTCAATTCCGGCACCGAGGCCGAAGAACATATGGAGCTGGGCTTCGGTGCGTCGACGTTCCGTTTTGCTGCGCCGAATGATTCCGAAATCCGCAATCTCGAAGACATCGAGGGCAAACGCGTGGCCACGAGTTTCGACAAGCTCGTGCATGACTATCTGACCGAGCATGGCATCACCGCCGAAACGGTACATCTGGATGGTGCCGTGGAATCCTCGGTTCAGCTTGGCGTCGCCGATCTGATCGCGGATGTGGTTTCCACCGGGACGACCTTGCGCAATGCCGGTCTGCGCATTTTCGCGGAGCCGCTGCTGCACTCCCAGGCCGTACTCATTCGTTCTCCGCGCCTTGAGTCGGATGACGATAGGCTTACGATTTTGAGCCGTCGTCTTCAGGGAGTGCTTACCGCTCAAAGTAATGTGCTCATGGATTACGACATTCCGGTCGAACGGGTATCCGCCGCGGTGGCGATTACTCCGGGATTCGAAAGCCCGACCATTTCACCGTTGCATGACAAGCAGTGGGCTGCCGTGCGCGTGGTCGTGCCCAAGGCCAAAGTCAATCAACTGATGGATCAGTTGTACGGAATTGGTGCCCGTGGCATTCTGGTCACCGCGTTGCAAGCGTCGAGAATGTAATATTGCCCAGAGATATGAGCAAGTTTATTATCAGGAAACAGTACAGTCCGGAACCGCGGGATATTTATTTCACGGTTCCGAACGTCATCAGCATGCTGAGGATTCTCTCCATTCCTTTCGTTGCGGTGCTTGTCTCGCGGCATGAAATGATCGCGGCGTTGGCGGTTCTCGCATTGTCCGCGATATCGGATGGGCTGGACGGATTGATTGCGCGTTCGTTCAACCAGGTGAGCAAAATCGGACAGATTCTCGACCCCATCGCCGACCGACTGCTGATTTTCTTCAGTATCCTTGCATTGGGTGTTGCACAGATAATCCCGTGGTGGATGCTGATCGTTATCGGCCTGCGCGATTTGACCATGGCGATTCTCATACTTGTGCTGGCACAACATGACTACGGTCCGTTGCCGGTGCACTTTGTCGGCAAAGCCGCGACCGCGATGTTGTTGATCGCCATTGTCTCGTTGATTTTCGCCGATATCTGGACGATTTTCGCCACCGACATCCTGCATCTATGCGGACTCGCCGCCGGTATATGGGGTGTGGTGCTGTACTGGCTCGCAGGGTATATCTACATTCGTCAGGGGGTTCAACTTCTGAAAAACGATGTGGACGGCAAAGATGACGGAGGAGCCGCATATGACGCGTGATGGTTCCTCATACA
>CAVBVU010000200.1:0-2262 GCA_963598975.1 Anaerovoracaceae bacterium | reverse complement strand
CCCAGACAACTCGTTGGCGTCATGGTTGACGATAACTGTGATGCACTTGTGGCCCTTGCGGCAGCCGGTGGACTTCATACATATATCGATAAAGTGTATTCCGTAAATAAAACGACAGAGGCAATACAGTATCTTCTTTCAAGCCATACAAGCGGAAGAGTCGTAATCAAAATGGATTTTTAGAAGCATCAACAGCGTGAATGTTCATCCATAACGATTGCGACAACTTCATGCCAGCGAAAGCAACAGCATGTACGCAAGGGTGCCGCACGCGATCGAAAGCAGCATATTACGCCGCCACACATGCAGCACGACAATCACCGCGATCGCAATCGCTTCCGGAAGGCCATGCCACCGCACGAACACATCGACGTCCTTCAGCGAATAAACGACAAGCAGTCCCGTCATGGCATACGGCAGCACCTTTCCCAGATATTCCACGACTCGTGGGGGCCGTTTCGAATCGGGGAACAGCATGAACGGCAGAAAACGGGTGATGACCGTACCAAGCACAGCCATCAGTATGGTGACGATTCCCTGCCAAACGGTCATGGTCATCATGCGCGCGCCTCCTGTTCGTCGACTCGTTCCTCCGTTTTCAAATCGTCCAGATACGGGCGGAACGCGAAAAACGCCACCAGCATGGACGCGAGCGCGGGAATCATGAAATTGTCGGCGCCGAAAAGGGCCAGGCAGATGACCGGTACGACGATGCCGGTCAGCGCGGCCATGTGGCTTTTACGCTTTGAACTCATCCATTGGTCCACGAAGATGACCACGAACAGCGCGGTCATCACAAAATCAAGTCCTTCGGTGTTGAAGGTCAGGCGTCCGCCTATGATGCCGCCGATGGTGGCCCCGGACACCCAGGACACCTGATTGAGCAATGACACGAAGAAGTAGAACCAGCCGCGGTCCACGTCATCGGGAATACGCGCGCTGCTGTTGACGGCGAAGGTTTCGTCGCACATGGCGTAGATGAGATAGAACTTCTTGCATCCCATGTGCTTGAATTTGCCCAGCATGGCGAGACCGTAGAACAGGTGGCGCGTGCCCATCATCACCGCCAGCATCAGCGTGGCGAACGGATTGAATGCGGAAACCAGCAGATTCACGGTGACGAATTCCATGGAACCCGTGAAGATGAACGCGCTCATGCACATGGGCCACAGGAACGAGAATCCTCGGGTTCCCATAAGCAGGCCGTACGACATGGCGAGGAAGAAGAAGCTGATGCAGATTGGCAGCACCTTGGGCACGGCGGCCTTCAAAGCCTTGGTCTTCATGCCTCCATGTTGCCGCACAACGCCATCTCCTTCATTGAATCCCTTGATTCTACGTTAACGGCGTTGTCGTCGCATAAACGCCTATCGGCTATCACCACATCTTATGACGGGTTCAAGTAAGGAAGCCGCCCTACTACGCTCGTGCATGAATCCATCACCAAGTCTCATGAACGTAAGGAGTATCGATGAAGACGCTGGTACTGGTGTTTCACCCTCATCTGGAAAAGTCACAGGTCAATCGCAAGCTTATGGACGTTGCCGGCAAGACCGATGGCGTGACCGTTATCGACGAATATGCCGAATATCCGGATTTCCGCATCAATGTGGCACGCGAGCAGAAGCTCATCGAGTCGCATGACCGCATCGTGCTGCAATTCCCCTTCTATTGGTATAGCTCTCCCGCATTGCTCAAACAATGGGAGGACGCGGTACTGCAGGCCGGTTGGGCGTATGGCGGCGGACGCGCATTGGAAGGCAAGGAATTCATGGTGGCCGTCTCCACCGGATCTCCGGCGGATTCGTATACCTGTGAAGGCAGCCATGTACGCACCATGGAGGAGCTGCTCTCCCCGTTCGAAACGACGTTCCGCCACGTGCATGCCACGTATCTCAAGCCGTTCCTGATTCAGGGCGTCGCCACCTCCACCGAGGCGCAGATCGATCAGGCCGTCGCCCAGTATCCGGCTGCGTTGGTCGACTGACTCTCGTCCGGCATCCGCCTCAGTCGTCAGGCATGGATTTGCGTTGGTATGCATAAAACGCATGTCAACGCGCCCGTCACGCACATTGGTTTGCCTGCGATTTCGGTTCCATAATGAGGTCCGCACCAACATCGGCAAAATACGATTCGAAGGATTTCATGATGGAATACGGCAAAGGCCATGTATACGAACTGATGGACCAAGGCGGTCCGACCGACAACCGCGAACCGTACTTCAAAGAGGCGGTCGACGAGATGATGCGCGCCCATACGCTG
>CAVBVU010000199.1:0-2319 GCA_963598975.1 Anaerovoracaceae bacterium | reverse complement strand
GCACTTGGCGGTCTCAACGGCTTCGGACACCATCTCGGCATCGGCCGGCTCAAGATCGAGGGTGAAGCCCGGAGCGAACTTGGCATCCACACCGCGTGCGGCGAGGGTGTCGAGGAATCCGGTCATCTTGGTCGGAGTGATGTGGGAGGAGCCGCCGCCCTGGTAGCGCGGGGTGCGGGCGAATTCACCGATGACTGCGATCTTGGCGTCGGAAGCGACCGGCAGGATGGCGTCGTCGTTCTTGAGCAGCACCATGGATTCGACCGCAGCCTGGTGGGCCACTTCATCGTGGGCGTCCCCATCGAACTTGTAGTCCTCGATGCTCATGGCCTCGCGAGTCTTGTCGATCAGGTCGATCATGCCTTGGGCCATCTTGTCGAGCTGTTCGGGCTGGATGCGGCCGTCACGCGCGGCGTAGACGATCTGGTCGTCGGTATAGCTCGGCGGCATTTCGAGGTTGAGGCCGGCATTGAGGGATGCAACGCGATCGTGGGCTGCGCCCCAGTCGCTCATGACGATGCCTTCGAAACCCCATTCGTCGCGCAGGACGTCGGTGAGCAGCCAGCGGTTCTGTGCGGAGTGCACGCCGTTGATGCAGTTGTAGGAACACATGATGGTCCACGGCTGGGCTTCCTTGACGATGTGCTCGAATGCCGGGAAGTAGATTTCGCGCAGCGCACGCTGGGAGACGTTTGCGGAGATGCGCAGGCGATCGGTCTCCTGGTTGTTGACGGCGAAGTGCTTGAGCGAGGTGCCCACACCCTTGGACTGCACGCCCGCGACGATGCCGACGGCCTCATGTCCAGCCAGGTACGGGTCCTCGGACCAGTACTCGAAGCAGCGGCCACCGAGCGGGTTGCGCTTGATATTGACGCCCGGGCCGAGAATCACGGCCACCTTCTCCTGAATGCATTCCTCGGCCATGGCTTCGCCCACTTGGTGGATGAGCTCCGGATTCCAAGAGCTGGACAGACCTGCCGCCGGCGGGAAGCAGGTCGCCGGCACGGAGTCGTTCAGATCGGTTTCGCCGGTGCTGGACGCCAGGGACTTACGCAGGCCGTGAGGGCCGTCGGTAATCATGTAGCCCGGAATGCCCTTGGATTCCACGCCCTGCAGGTGCCACGCATCGCCACCGGAGGTCAGCGACGCCTTCTCCTCGAGCGTCAGATCGTTGACGGAAGGATAGGTGCTTTCGCTCATACGAGCCCCTTTCAATTTGCTCGGCAAGAATTCAACTCCGAATTCTTTACCAACCGATTGGTAGGTACTTTATCAAAATCAAAAACACGACACGCTAATCATCTTTGAAATTTCAACCAACCGACCGTAAGGTAAGCGTAACTTTCGCTCCTCGCGAAAGCGCATCATCCGAGAGATATATGGAGAGCAACATGGCCAACGACGAAGTCGACCGCAAAAGCGAAATACTTAATGCCGCAGTCGAATGCTTCGGCACGCTCGGATACTACGGAACCTCGCTGCAGAGAATCGCAACCATGGTCGGCCTGACCAAAGCCGGCGTACTGCATTACGTCGGCAGCAAAGAGGGACTGCTGCATGCGGTGCTCGACGAAATGTACGACCGCGAAACCGTGGACATCACCGCGGGAATGGTGCGCAACGAGCATCCAAGCATAGCCGAAATGTGGCGCAAGACCGTAGCGATCAACAACAAACGCCCCAAGCTGGTGCACATGTTCTCCACACTGAGCGCCGAGGCGCTGAATCCCGATCATCCCGCGCACGATTATTTCGCCAACCGTGAGGAGCGCATCGTGGATGTGGCGGAAAACGTTCGTTGGTACGTGCCCGAAGGAGTCGACGCCGAACAGGTGCTGCGTGCCGGATTCGCGATGATGGACGGCGTGCAGTTGCGCTGGCTGCGCAAACCCGGCCAAAATCTGGAAAGCATGTGGGCCGCCTGCGAAGACGTGCTCTTCCCGCTACCCCAGTGGGAAGGCTACCGCTAGACGCTAACCGCTAACGTCCCGATTTTCCTAGTCGCTGGAGAAATTAGGACACCCGAATGCCCCATGGCGTCCCAATCCTTCCAGCGAGTGGCGAAAACACCCCACTAAGACACGCATCAAAGGGATAAATCCGCCAGCGAGTGGAGAAATTATTCCGCTAGAACACTCGTCAGGAGGATAGAACCTCCAGCCATTGGAGAAATTGGGACGCTGAGGAACCCCTCAGCGGGAGGAAATAGCCAGTGACTGGAGGAATCGGAACGCAAGCAAGATGTCAGTAAGACATCAACAGCACGCCAGCTACCCGCCAGCAGAACGCAAGCAGCCCGTCAGCAGAACGCAATCAGAA
>CAVBVU010000198.1:0-2336 GCA_963598975.1 Anaerovoracaceae bacterium | reverse complement strand
CTGATTCGCGTCGACATGTCGGAATTCTCCGAAAAGTATGCGGCTTCGCGTCTGTTCGGAGCGCCTCCGGGATACGTTGGCTACGAGGAGGGCGGCGAGCTCACCGAAAAGGTGCGCCGCAAGCCGTTCTCCGTGGTGCTGTTCGACGAAATCGAAAAGGCCCATCCGGATATCTTCAACACGTTGCTGCAGGTGCTGGACGACGGCCATCTGACCGACGGCCAGGGACGCAAGGTGGACTTCAAGAACACCATCATCATCCTGACCACCAACCTCGGAACACGTGACATCGCCAAGGCCGCCAATACCGGCTTCAACCTCGGCGTCAACACGGAGTCGAGCTACCAGCGCATGAAGGATCAGGTCTCTTCGGAGCTCAAGCAGCAGTTCCGTCCGGAGTTCCTGAACCGCTTGGACGACATCATCGTCTTCAAGCAGCTGACCGAGCCGCAGGTGCGCCAGATCGTCGACCTTGACGTCAAGCAGCTCAACGATCGTCTGTTCGATCGCCATATGTCGCTTGAACTGACGGATGCGGCCAAGAATTTGCTGTCCCAGAAGGGCTTCGATCCGCTGCTCGGCGCGCGTCCGTTGCGTCGCGTCATCCAGCGTGACATCGAGGACGCCATCTCGGAGAAGATTCTCATGGGAGACCTCGAAGACGGACAGCGTGTGAAGGTCGACGCCGAAGGCGAAGGCATCCTCGGCGAATTCACCTTCACCGGCGAGTCGTTCGAAGAACCCGCTACGGTCGAAGGCCAGAATGATTCGGCGCAGTCCGAAGTCGATGGCGTGGCGGCCGAGCAGAACGCTTCGGAAGAGGAGGCCACGACGTCGGAAACCGAGTAGTCTTCGACCGGCTGACGGCTGAAATCGTCAAAAAGACGGCTGTCCAAGACATATATCGTCTTGGACAGCCGTCTTTTTGCTTTCTTTGCTGATATGTCGGGGACGTGCGTATCAGAGCGTGAGCAGTTCCAGATCGGTGTCGATCGACTCGCTACGGGTGAACAGCGTGCGTCCCCCACGTACCGAACGCAGCACGGAGCAGCGCTCGTATACCGCGTCGAATACCGAGGACGCGTCCAGAACGATGAAGTTCGCGCTCCTGCCGGGTTCCAGACCGTAGGAATCGCGCAGGCCCAGCGTGGTGGCGCCGTTGACGGTCAGGAACTTCAGCGCGTCGTCGATCTCCTCGAAGCTCATCATCTGCGCCAGATGCAGCACATAGTCAAGAATGAGCATCATATTGCCGTTGCCGACCGGATACCACGGATCCTGCATGGAATCCTGCCCCAAAGACACGTTCACGCCGGCTTCGGTGAGCTCTTTGACGCGGGTGATGCCGCGACGCTTCGGGAAGGTGTCCTGACGGCCCTGAAGATACAGGTTTTCCGTGGGTGCGCATGCGAAGTTGATATGCGCGGCCTTGAGCAGCTTGGTGAGATGGAAGAAGTAGGCGTTGTCCGCCGAACCCAACGAACAGGTATGGCTGGCCGTGGTTTTTGCTCCTATTCCCGCCCGATAGGCGAGCGCCGACAGCAATTCCAGATATCGGGAATTCGGGTCGTCGGTTTCGTCGCAATGCACGTCGATGAGCCTGTCGTACTTCGAGGCCAGTTCGACCACGGTATGCATGGAACGTTCGCCGAATTCGCGGCACTGTTCGAAATGCGGGATGCCTCCCACGCAGTCGGCTCCCATCCTCAGGCCTTCCTCGACCAGGTCGCCGACGGATTCACCAAAATCGTTGTGATGAACGCGCATTTCGAGAACGAGGCGTTCATCATCGAAGCGATCGATCTGGTCACCCGCGAAACCGGGGGGAGAGGCTACCATCGTCGAAACCAATTGGTGGGATCCGCTGCCGCAGGATGTGGTGGAGCGGGTGTTCGACGGTCTCGTGTTCCCGGGATGGGCCCTTGAGCACGCCGCGGTGACGGAAACCTCGTTGATGCTGCATTATGAGCCGGAACTGGTGCATATGGACCGCGTGGTTGATGAGGGCAACGTCACACCGAAGGCCTACGTGCGCTATCCGGTGCGTAAGGGCGATGTGCCCGATTACGGCGGACTGGCCACTCCGGCCGGCTCGAGCGCGGAACGTGGCAAGTTGATCGTCGACGCCTGCCTTGACGCGGTCGAGGACATCTGTGCCGTTGAATTCTCATGATCGGCAATGAGAAGGAATGATCTCCTCGTTGATTGTATGCGGCGACGGGAAACAAGAGGATTCTCTTCCGTGATAAAACAGTAGGGAGGGTGCGGTTCGTTGTGGACCGCCCCTCCCTACTGGTGTTCGACGCCTTACTTGATGGCGTTCAGCCACTGCTCCT
>CAVBVU010000197.1:0-2400 GCA_963598975.1 Anaerovoracaceae bacterium | reverse complement strand
CGCAGCGTGTTCAGATCGTGCTGTCTCACGAGGGAAACCCGCGCCAGGCGGATACCGCCAAGCGTGTTGAGATTACCGTTATCGCAGGCCGTACCGTGGTGCGTGCCGAGGCATCCAGCGCCGACGAGTTCAGCGCACTGGACATGGCCCTCGACAAGCTGACCCTGCGTCTGCGCCGTACCCGCGACCGCCGTAAGGACCATCACCGTGGCTACACCAACCCGGTTCCGGTCGATATGGGTGTTGTGGAACCGACTCCGGTTGAGGAACCGGAGGAGGAGCCGGCCAACAACAGCCCGGCTGATGCCGTGGCCGCCGAGCTTGGACCGGGAGAGTCGGTTGAGGTCCAGGTTGGAGACACCCCGATCGTTATCCGCCGCAAGCTGCATATCGCGGAACCGATGTCCATCGACGAGGCCCTGTACGAGATGGAGCTGATCGGACACGACTTCTTCCTGTTCGTGAACAAGGAGACCGGTCGCCCATCCGTCGTCTACCACCGTCACGGTTGGAGCTACGGCGTGTTCGAGATCGACACCCCGGAGAACATGGCGAAGTAAGTTCTTGTAGAACGGCTGATTGCATGGCCGAATATGAATGACGAGAAGGATTCACGTTATCAGACGTGAATCCTTCTTTTTGTCTTTGACGATGGTCGTAGCGTCCGCAAAGCGTAAAAAAAGTTACGTAAAATGGACGATGTTTTTCGGAAAAACACAAGTTGGGACTATCCTCGGTGGAGGTAACTCACATACACAAAGGGAGTGATTGTGGTAGATATAGTTGACAAAGCCCTACGAATGGGCGAAGGCCGACAGATCAAAAAGCTTGAACATGTCGCGCAGGCGACCAACGCCTTGGAAGACGAGATCGCGGCCCTCAACGACGAGGAACTCAAAGGCCAGACCGCCAAATTCAAGGAACGTCTCGACAACGGCGAGAACATCGACAAAATCATGCCGGAAGCCTTCGCGACCGTACGAGAGGCATCCAGGCGCACCTTGGGACTGCGTCACTTCGACGTCCAGCTCATGGGCGGTGCGGCCCTGCACTGGGGCAACATCGCCGAAATGAAGACCGGCGAAGGAAAGACCCTCGTGGCAACCCTGCCGGCATACCTGAACGCCCTTGAAGGCAAGGGCGTGCACGTGGTCACCGTCAACGACTATCTGGCAAGCTACCAGGCTGAGCTGATGGGCCGTGTCTACCGCTTCCTCGGCATGAGCACCGGCTGCATCATCACCGATCAGAAGCCGCCGGAGCGCCGCAAGCAGTACAACGCCGACATCACCTACGGCACCAACAACGAGTTCGGCTTCGATTACCTGCGTGACAACATGTCTTGGGAGAAGTCCGATCTGGTACAGCGCGGCCATCATTTCGCCATCGTCGATGAGGTCGATTCCATTCTCATCGACGAGGCCCGTACCCCGTTGATCATCTCCGGCCCGGCCGAAGGCGACGTGACCCGTTGGTACCGCCAGTTCGCGCGACTGGTGCTCAAGCTCACCCGCGATGAGGACTATGAGATCGACGAGAAGAAGAAGGTCGTCGGCATCCTCGACCCGGGCATCACCAAGATCGAAGACTACCTGGGCATTGACAACCTGTACGAGCCGAACAACACCGCTCTGATCGGCTACCTGAACAACGCCATCAAGGCCAAGGAACTGTTCCTGCGTGACCGCGACTACGTCGTGACCGGCGGTGAAGTGCTCATCGTCGACGAACACACCGGCCGTATTCTGCCGGGCCGCCGCTACAACGAAGGCCTGCACCAGGCCATCGAGGCGAAGGAAGGCGTGGAGGTCAAGGCAGAGAACCAGACCTTCGCCACCATCACGTTGCAGAACTACTTCCGCATGTACGACAAGCTGTCGGGCATGACCGGTACCGCAGAGACCGAAGCCGCCGAATTCATGGGCACCTACAAGCTCGGCGTGCTGCCGATTCCGACGAACAAGCCGATGATTCGTGAGGATCAGGACGACCTGATCTTCCGTACCAAGAAGGAAAAGCTCGCCGCCATCGTGCGCGATGTGGCCAAGCGCCACAAGAAGGGCCAGCCGGTCCTACTGGGCACCGCTTCCGTGGAATCCTCCGAAATCGTCTCCTCCCTGCTCGACGTGGCCCAGATTCCGCATCAGGTGCTCAATGCCAAACAGCACGACAAGGAAGCCGCGGTCGTGGCCGTGGCGGGCCGCAAGGGGGCCGTTACCGTGGCCACCAACATGGCAGGCCGAGGCACCGACATCATGCTCGGCGGCAACGTCGAGTTCCTCGCGGACGCCAAGCTCAAGGCGGAAGGCTATTCGCCGGACGACACTCCGGAAGAGTACGAGAAGCGCTGGCCGGGCACCCTGGCTGAGATCAAGGAGCAGGTCAAGGACGAGCATGAAG
>CAVBVU010000196.1:0-2418 GCA_963598975.1 Anaerovoracaceae bacterium | reverse complement strand
GGTCAAGGTTCTTTCCGATCAGACGCAGGCTGGAGGATTTGCCCAAGTTCGCGCGGGTGAACGCGTATCCGACGTCATCGCCAATGCGGCTGAGGTGTCGGGACTGGACGTTTCGCAATTCCAAGCCGTCATAGACGGCGGTGGCTCCGGCATTCTGCCAAATGAGGCCGGAGGCAAGTTCGAAGGCTGGCTGGAACCGGGAACCTACAACGTGCAGGGCAAAACCGCGCAGGAAATCATCAAGGAAATGGTCGATGCGCGAATCGACAAGCTCGATTCCCTCGGAGTACCGACGGGCAGCGAGCGACAGCGTATCCTCATCATCGCATCCATCGCCGAATCCGAAGTGGGCAGTGAGCAATACTACGGCCAGGTGGCCAGGGTGATCCTCAACCGTCTCGACGCCGACATGGCACTCGGCATGGATACCACGGTGGCCTATGGCCTGGGTATTTCGGCAAGCCAGCTGACCGACGAACAGCTTGCCGATACCAGCAACGAATACAACACCCGCATCCATAAGGGTCTTACGCCGACGCCGATCAGCAATCCGGGAGACGGCGCCATCACCGCGGCCGTCAATCCTCCTGCCGGCAAGTGGCTGTACTTTGTGACCACCAATCTGCAGACCGGCGAGACGAAGTTCGTCGAAACCGAGGACGAATTCTGGCAGATTCGCGACGAATACAAGAATAACAACGAAAACGCGAACTAAGCCAAGGAAGAATCAGAACATCACACCGAACGCGACGCCAATCGCCCCCGCTACGACAATGGCCGGGGCGAACGGCGTTTTGCCGGCGTATTTTGTATTCCTTTGCGGATCGATCAGAATCCACAAGGCAATCCATGCAAGGCCCACAAGAGCCATCGCGAGCCACCAGACAATTATCGCGTCAAGGCCGAACATGCCCACGGCCAGACCGATGAGCAGCGTGGAAGTGACATCTCCAAATCCCAACGCACCGGGTTTGATCAGTGCGAGCGCGCACTGCAAAACGGCGGATAACGCGGCGAACAACAGTGCCTGCAACACCAGATAAAGCGAATTGACCGATACGGCATACACGATGTTCGTCACGATCTGGACCGTACAGCCGGCTGCGATCCATGGGCGCGGAATCCGACGTGCACGAACATCCTCAACGCTCAGAGCCAGTCCACACAGTAGACTCGGCAGGCAAATCAGGTACCACATACCGTTAAGATAGTCCACTAGTTGCATCCGGCAGAAAAGGAGAGGGCATGTTGCGCTGGCAGACAGCAGGCGAATCGCACGGTGAGGCGCTCGTCGCCATGATCGAAGGGCTGCCTGCGGGCGTCCGCATCACCACGGAAGACATCGTCGGCGCATTGGCGCGCAGACGTCTTGGATACGGCCGTGGCGCTCGTATGAAGTTCGAACAGGACAAAGTGCGCATGCTTACAGGCGTGCGTTTCGGTGAGACCATTGGATCTCCGGTGGCCATCGAAATCGCGAATACCGAATGGCCCAAGTGGACGGAAGTGATGAGCGCCGATCCACTCGACCATGAAATCGCCCGTGAGGGTCGCAACGCGCCTTTGTCCCGCCCCCGGCCGGGACATGCCGATCTGACCGGCATGCGCAAGTATGGATTCGACGACGCCCGTCCGGTCCTGGAACGTTCCAGCGCCCGCGAGACCGCATCACGCGTGGCATTGGGCGAAGTGGCAGGCAAATTCCTAGAACAGGCGCTTTCGGTACGCACTGTCTCCCACGTGTTGTCCATCGGCGGCGCGGGAATCTGCGACCCGCAGCAGTCCGTGCTGCCCAAGCCGGAGGATCTTGAGGCATTGGACGCATCTCCCGTCCGTACCCTCGACAAGAACGCCGAGAAGTCCATGATCGAACGCATCGACGAAGCCAAGGAAAACGCCGACACCTTGGGCGGCGTGGTCGAAGTGGTGGTATACGGCATGCCGGCCGGTGTGGGAACGTATGTGGAATCCGACCGCCGGCTCGACGCGGCATTGGCCAGCGCGGTGATGGGAATCCAAGCCATCAAGGGTGTGGAGATCGGCGACGGTTTCCTTGAGGCCATGCGTCCGGGATCGCAGGCACACGACGAGATGGTGGTCGGCGATGATGGTCGAATCGAACGTCTGACCAACCGCGCCGGAGGCATCGAAGGTGGCATGTCGAACGGACAGCCGATTGTAATCCGCGCCGCGATGAAGCCGATCCCATCCATCCCGAAGGCGCTGCGCACGGTTGACGTGACCACGGGAGAGGCCGCGCAGGCCATTAACCAGAGGTCCGACAACACCGCGGTTCCGGCGGCGGCCGTTGTGGCCGAAGCGATGGTGAGGCTTACCGTCGCCCAGTACGTGCTGGAGAAGTTCGGCGGAGACAATGTGGCCGAAACCAGGCGCAACGCGGAGAACTATGTGGCTTCC
>CAVBVU010000195.1:0-2421 GCA_963598975.1 Anaerovoracaceae bacterium | reverse complement strand
TTTCCAGCGTATATCGATCCGCAACGTCATCCTTGTTGCCGGAGACAATAATCTCGCCATCCTTGATGAGGATTGCCTTATTGCAGTATTTCTTCACCGCATCCATGGAGTGCGTCACAAGAATAACGGTCTTGGACGGGTTCTTCTTGATTTCCGCAAAGAAGTTATCGCACTTGCGCTGGAAGGCCTCATCACCCACTGCAAGGACTTCATCGAGCACAAGAATGTCTCCCTGGGCTTTAATCGCCACAGAGAAGGCCAGACGAACCTGCATGCCGGAAGAGTAATTCTTGAGTTTCTGGTCCATGAACTCTTCAAGCTCGGCAAACTCCACGATATCGTCATACATCGCGTCGATTTCCGATCGAGCGAAGCCCAACAAAGCACCGTTCAAATACACGTTTTCACGGCCCGTCAGTTCCGGATTGAAACCAACACCCAGTTCGATGAACGGTACCAACTTACCGTTGACAGTCACCGTACCCTGTTCCGGAGTGTAAATCTGAGAAATAATCTTCAGCAGAGTGGATTTACCCGAGCCATTACGTCCGACAATACCGAAGAAATCGCCTTGACGCACCTCAAAATTAATATCGCGAAGCACATGCTGCTCGGTATATCCCTTGATGCCCTTCGTCCAATTCAAAAAGGCCATTTTCAGGCCAGTGGCCTGTTCCGTAGGTAGCCGAAACATTTTGGCCACATGGTCGACTTTGAGCACTACAGGGCGTTCGTCCACATTCTTTTCCTCAGTCATCGCAACCTCAGTCATGTTTTAGAGCACCTCCGCAAACTTGGAGCTGTACTTGCGGAATACGTGGATTCCCAGCCATAGAATGAATGCAGACAGCGCATATGGCAACAAGCAAAGCAATTTGTTATCAACCATGCTCCACACGGTAGGAACATATTCCGGGGAAAGCAGATTGTGTCGGATATCCATAATCACCTGTGTGGAAGGATTAAGCATCAGCAAATCCGCGGCCCAAGAAAACTCTTTGTTATTGGCGACCATGGAAATCGGGTAAATGATAGGAGTCGCATAGAACATGGCCTGCAATATGACTTCCCAAATATGCGCCACGTCGCGGAAATACACGAAAAGCGAAGCCAACAGCAAAGCCACGCCAAGACCAAGCGCGTACAACTGCAAAATACTCAGAGGCACCAAAAGCACGCGCCAAGTGTAATGGGCGTGAGCAAAGAAGCCGAAGCAAATCACCACAAGCAGGTTGATTCCCAACGAAATCATCGATCCCATGGTTGTGGACGCAACGATGATGTAATTGGGGAAATGCACCTTACGGAGCAAATCGCCTCGTCCTACGATGGACTGCATACCCATGCTTGTGGATTCAGAGAAAAAGCTCCACAAACAGGTACCGCACAGCAGAGAGATCGGGAACGTCGGAGTACCGTCAGAGAATTTCAGGAACTTCACGAATACCACGTACATCACCGCGAATAGCATCAGCGGCTTCAGCACGGACCAGACCATGCCGAGGAATGAGCCTTGATATCGCAATTGGAAATCAGTTTTCACCAGTTCCTTGAATACCACCATCGCATAGTGGTACCTCTTTTTGAGGCTGTCGAAAAAGTTCTTCACAAGCGTCCTATCCTACTAGTGCGAAGCGTTTGGACACAAAAACTTACAGTGCGCCCACCTTCAGCAGTACTCTCATATATTCTATTAGGGAAAGGACGTTTGCTTTAGTAAGGCGGAATATCTCACATGGTTCTCACTGCGGAACATCAATATCCTGATGTAAAGATCTTCGTGTCGGCTCACAAGCAGGCAGCATTCCCGGAAGGATCAAGCATTCTGCCCGTGCAAGTGGGAGCGAAGCATGCGAAAGAACGCTTCGAAAACATGCTGCATGATGATGAGGGCGAAAATATATCCAGCAAAAATCCGCAATATTGCGAATTAACGGCCCAATATTGGGCTTGGAAAAATATGGATGCCGATTACTACGGTTTTTGTCATTATCGTCGTTATTTTGATTTCACTGAAATTTCCCATAAAGAAAATGATTTCGGCGAAATCATTGATTCATATATAGACGACCGCGCCGTCAGCGAGTATGGCCTCAATGACAGAAACATTGCCGAAGCCATCAAAGGGTGGGATATCATCACCACGCCGTTGAATGACGTCCGTCGCATTGGAGGATTCTCCAATCTCAAGCAGCATTGGGACGCAGACAAGCACTTGCGGTTGAAGGATCTTCGCCACATGTACGACATCCTGTGCACACGCCACCCTGAGTACAAAGTGGATGCCGACGCCGTATTGAACGGCAGAAAAGCGGCATTCTGCAACATGTTCATCATGAAGAAGGAAATCTTCTTCGAATACAACGAATGGCTGTTCCCACTGTTGGACGAATTTGCCGCAGCGACCGATTTCGGCAAGAT
>CAVBVU010000194.1:0-2455 GCA_963598975.1 Anaerovoracaceae bacterium | reverse complement strand
AGCTTGTCGATCAGACCGCTACGGCTCAGTTCGTCGATCTTCGTAACGACCGCGATGAGCGGCACCTTCCACTTGAACGTGCCATCGTCACGCTTGACTGCGAATTCCGAACGCAGACGGCTCAAGATGCGCTTGTCTCCGGGACCGATTTCCTGATCTCCCGGAAGCAGGAACGCGATCGCGTCCACATCGGACAGCGATTCGTCCACAACATCGTTCAGACGCTGCCCCAGCAACGTGCGCGGACGGTGGATGCCGGGAGTGTCCACCAACACGATCTGCGCGTTCTCGGTAGTGAGAATGCCTCGTATGGCTTTTCGGGTGGTTTCCGGGCGGGAGGACGCGATGGCCACCTGCGTGCCGATCAACGCGTTGATCAACGTGGATTTGCCCACATTCGGGCGCCCCACCACGGCAACGAATCCAGAACGATACGCAACGGGCGCCACGGAATCGGAATGTTCGGATGTCGTCTGGTTCATGTCTGCATCAGTCATGCTTGTCTTTGGAATCCTTGTCATGGTCAGGCGTCTGTTCGGCGCCGTCGTTATGGTCTTCTTGCTGTGTTTCAGTTTCGTCCACGCCCTCGACGTGGGCCGGCTCCACCACGATGGTGGAGACCTTCTTTCTGCGTCCTGCGGAATCGACCGCGGTCATGCGCAACCCTCGGGTCACCGCGCTGGATCCGACGATCGGAACCCTGCCGAGCAGTTTGGTAAGCAAGCCGTATATGGTGTCCACGTCGTCTTCGTCGATGTCGATTTCGAAGATCTCCTCCAAGTCGGCGATCGGGGTGCGGGCTGGCAGGCTCCACTTCTTCTCGCCGATCTGCTCGGGATCAGCATGCTGGGTGCGGTCATGTTCGTCCTCAAGTTCGCCGACGATTTGCTCTATGGCGTCCTCGATGGTCACCATGCCTGCGATGCCTCCGTATTCGTCCACGACGATCGCCACATGCTGTCGGGTGCGTTGCATCTGGTGGAACAGGTCGTCGACCGGTTTGGATTCCGGAACAAGCATCGGATCGCGCACCACCGATTCGACATCGCGTGTCAGTGCGGCCGGGTTGAACGCGGTGGAACGGACCGCGTCCTTCAGATAGGCCACGCCCACCAGATCGTCCACGTCATCCCCGATGACGGGAACACGGGAGAATCCGGAACGGGAGCACAGCTTCAGCATGTTCTCCAGCGTCTCGTCGCGTTCGATGCAGATCATGTCGGTGCGCGGCACCATGATCTCCCTCGTCAGGGTGTCCGACAGCGTGAGCACGCTGCGCAACATTTCGGAGACCTCCGGATCGAAATCGTTCGTTTCGACAAGACGATCGATGGCTGCGCGTCCCTGTTCAAGCTGGATCTTCTCCAACTCCTCATCATCCGACAGGTCGTCGCCATGGCGTTTGGAATCCTTTTGGCTCCCGATCTTCGCAAATGGTGTCATCGCCACCGCCACGGCAACCGCGTTGGCGTGCTGCAACATGATATCGACCGGTTTGGCCGCTCCGGCGCTTCTTGGCCGTACCAGCAGGGAGACTACCGCCACCAGCAACGCGAAAACGAACCCGACGAGCAGTTCCGCCCACAGCGGAGCTTCGAACAGTGCCGCGATCGCCGCCACCAGCACGCCGTCGAACACATTGCAGGCGATGCGGAAGAACGCGCAGGAACCGGCCGTCGCATAACGGTCGGTCACCAGCTTCTGCACGTTATGGATACGCTTGATCTTCTTCTCACGTGTGAACGGAGAGATTTCCGAATCCATTTGGATTTCGAGAATGAGATTGTTCAGGCTTGCCCTCGTCACACGGCCGACCGCGCCTTCCGTGGCCGCCATCGACAGCGAAAGCCAGACCAGCAGCAACGCCACGACGCCCAACACCACAATCATCGCAATAGTCGTTGCCATTGTCATATGTTCCCCGTTTTCAATACTTATTTGGTGATCTGGCGGCTGGAACCGTGCTCACGGTCCCATTCGGCGAGCGCGTCCGTTGTTCCCGCCGGCAGCACGGCCTGCGCCTGCGCGCCTTGGCGCAATGCGAAGAAGGTGAGCAGCAGCTGGCGTTGCAGTCCGAACATCTGTCGTTCCTGTTCGGGTGTCACATGGTCGTATCCGAGTAGGTGCAACGTTCCGTGGATGGTCAGCAGCATCATTTCTTCCATGGTGCTGTGTCCGGCCGCGAGCGCCTGCTGGGCGGCCACCCATGGGCAGATCACGATGTCTCCGAGCACGCCTTCCATGACGGTGCGTCCGTCTCCGGGGCGTAGTTCGTCCATGGGGAAGCTCATCACGTCGGTCGGTCCTTCGAGGTTCATCCAGCGCATGTGCAGTTGTGCGATCGGATCCGGGTCCACGAACATG
Source organism: Anaerovoracaceae bacterium (assembly GCA_963598975.1). Lineage (GTDB taxonomy): Bacteria > Actinomycetota > Actinomycetes > Actinomycetales > Bifidobacteriaceae > Bifidobacterium. Next base: position 91 of record CAVBVU010000194.1, on the reverse strand, counting down.
ATGGTCAGGTCGGATTGCGTGCTTACGCGCATCTGGTCCATGACCCATATGCCGAGGTCGGAGAATATCTTGGCGTCGATCGGCCAAGCGG
>CAVBVU010000193.1:0-2462 GCA_963598975.1 Anaerovoracaceae bacterium | reverse complement strand
GTGCAAGACGATCTACACCGCGCATAACGGCAACCATGACGAAGCGGGAACCACATTCGGCGTCCGAACGCTTGAATGGGGCAGCAAGGGTCTGCTCATCAACGGCAGCCGCGTGATCATCCAGGGCGCATGCATCCACCACGACAACGGCGTGCTCGGCGCCTGCGCGTATGCGGACGCCGAGGAACGCAAAATTCGGCTGATGAAGGAGAACGGCTATAATGCCATCCGTTCGGCGCACAACCCATGCTCCAAAGCGCTGCTGGACGCCTGCGACAGGCTTGGCGTGCTGGTGATGGACGAATACATCGACCACTGGTACATTCATAAGACCCAGCATGATTATGTTGACTATTTCAACGAATGGTGGCGCCAGGACCTTGCCGACATGGTGATGAAGGATCGCAACCATCCGAGCGTGATCCTGTATTCCACCGGCAACGAAGTGTCGGAGACCGCGCAGAAACGCGGCATCGCGCTCACCCGTGAGATGACCGAGCATCTGCATTCGCTCGACGATACGCGTCCGGTGACCTGCGGTGTGAACATCTTCTTCAACTTCCTCTCGTCCATCGGTTTCGGCCAGTATTCCGACAAGAAGGCCGCGAAGGAGGCCGAGGCGGCGGAGAAGAAGCGTGCCGCAGGGCAGGCCGCGGACAAGCACAAGGCGGTCGGCAGCGAGTTCTTCAACAATATGGCCGGCATTCTCGGCGCCGATTTCATGAAGACCGGTGCCGCGCTGCCGTTCTGCGATTGGGTTACGAAGGACGCGTTCGCCGCGATGGACGTGGCCGGCTACAACTACGGCATCAAACGGTACAAGCATGATCTGAAGAAGTATCCGAACCGGCTAATCCTCGGTTCGGAAACCTTCTGCAACGATGCATACCGATTCCGCGAACTCGCCAAACGTGAGCCAAGGCTCATCGGCGACTTCGTGTGGGCCGGCATGGACTACATTGGTGAAACCGGCGTGGGCGCCTGGGAATACGAGGATTATGCATCGTTGAACATCGAATACGGCTGGTTGACCGCAGGCTCGGGACGGGTGGACCTGACCGGACGGTCTTTGGGCGAAGCCTATTACACCCGTGTGGCTTTGGAACAGGCCCAAGGGCCGTTCATCGCGGTCTGCCCGGTGAACCATACGGGAGACAAGCATTCGCCGAGCGCATGGAAGATGAGCAACGCCATCGACTCATGGAGCTGGAACGGATGCGAAGGCCGCAAAGCCAACGTGGAGGTCTACGCAAGGGCCGTGTCCGTGGCGCTGCTGGTCAACGGACGCGAAGTGGGCCGTAAGGAAATGAAGAACGATTGCATCGCACGCTTCTCCTGCACATACGAGCCGGGAACGCTGGAAGCCGTCGCCTACAACAAGGCCGGCCATGAAATCGGCCGCAACCAGTTGGGCAGCGCTACCGACACCACGCAACTGACCGCGCACGTCGAATACCAAGGCAGCGTACTCGCCTACGTGCGAGTGCGCTACACCGATGAAAACGGCGTGACCAAACCACTGGAACGAGGCACGTTGCGAGTGGAACGGGAATCGACCGCGCAGGTGCTCGGCTTCGGCTGCGCCGCGCCTTGCAACAAAGGCAGCTTCGTGACCGGAGAAACCGGAACCTACTATGGCGAGGCGCTCGCCGTGGTGAGGGTGCCGCAATCGCAGGAAGGTGCGGCGGTGCTGTATATAAGCGACGGCAGGTTATCGGCTCAGGCGAGCGTCGAGCCGATCGGCGTCGTGAATCGTACGGATTCGACGAGGTAGGAGGGGTGATGTCCGAACGGATTGAAAACATCGGTGAGCACGGCGGTGGTCCGATTGCCGTGTGGTGGCGGCGCTTCGCGGCGAAGCATAAGCTGATCGCGCAGTTCGTGATGTTCTATGCGTTCTCACTGTTCGTTACCATACTGCAGTACGTGATGCTCACGTTCCTGCCAAACCTGTTCTATGCGAACACCAACTGGTGCGATATACCATGCCAGCTCATCCATCTGACTCTTGGACCGGTCGATACGTACGTGTTCGACTATCCGGTCACCGGTGACGCGACGGGCGGCATGGGGTATTTCGCTGCGTTTGCCATCACGCTGTTCGTGGCGCAGTGTGTGAACTTTCCGATGCAGCGCAACATCACGTTCAAATCACATGGCAACGTGTGGTACCAAATAGCCTGGTATGTGGTGGCGTTCGTGTGCATCACCATCGTGTGCAGCTTCCTGATGGGCCTGTACGTGCCGTTGTGCAAGCGGTTTTTCGCACCGGCCGTGTACAACATCCTCATTACCGTCATCAATGGCGGCGTGCAGATGGTGATTTACTTTCCGATCTACAAAATCATCTTTCCGGAAGGTGAGGCGAGTAGCCGGTCCGACGTTCGGTGAGGGGCCGGATATGGCGTCCGTCTATGCGACGGTACCCTGCAGTGGAATGTGAAAGGGCCGTGCCCGACGCT
>CAVBVU010000192.1:0-2512 GCA_963598975.1 Anaerovoracaceae bacterium | reverse complement strand
ACCGTAGCCGAAGCCACGGATGCCGGATTCTTCCCAAGCCGGCATGAGGTCGAGATCGTTGACAACCGTGAACTGACCAATGGCGTCTACCGCCTGACTTTCCGTGACGGATATATCGCATCCCATGCCAGGCCGGCGCAATTCGTCGACGTATATTCCAATGACCCGAGCAAGCTCATGCCTCGCCCGTTCGGCATGTCCGAGATCAACGGCGACGAAGTAAGCCTGATGTTCGCCGTCGTAGGCAAGGGCACGGCCGAATTCGCGGCTCTCCGACCAGGAGACAGCATTCGCGTGCTGGGGCCGCTCGGCAATTCCTTCAACATCACGGAGAAGGCCAACTACGTGCTGGTAGCGGGTGGCCTTGGCGTACCGCCGCTGGTATGCGCGGCCCAAGCCGTCGCGGATTCTCAGGAATCCACCAGCACGGCCGTATTCGGATACCGTAACGTGCGTTTCGGCGATGAATGCGTTGGAAAATACGCCGATAAGATGTACAGCATCGATGAGACCGAAGGCAACGTCATCACCCTGCTTGACCGCATCGAAGATGAATTGCTGAACGGTGAACTGAAACCGGTGATCCTCTCCTGCGGTCCGCTGCCGATGATGAAGGCCGTGGCCGAGTGGGCCGCGAAGCGTGGCATCGAAGCTCAGTTGAGCCTCGAACAGCGTATGGGATGCGGCTATGGCACCTGTGTGCTGTGCACCGTCGACACGACCGAAGGACGGTTGAAGGTCTGCTCGGACGGACCGGTTTTCACACGCGAACGTTTGGGATGGGGTGAATGACGATATGACGACCGACAATACGCAGCATGCGAACCTGTATGAGCAGCACGAGTGGAAGCACTCCACCCAAGTGGCTGGCATCCCTTGGAAGAATCCGGTGGCCACGGCATCCGGCACCTTCCAATATGCGGCTGTCCGCTGGTTCTACGATGTGAGCCAGCTCGGCGCGGTCACCACCAAGGGCGTGTCTCCGGTGCCCTGGGAAGGCAACCCCGGCATCCGAACGGCCGAGGGACCTTCCAGCAACATCAACGCCGTCGGTTTGCAGAACCCGGGCGTTGACCACTATCTCGAGGACGACCTACCCAAGCTCAAAGCCATCGATGCGACCGTGATCGCCAATGTGGCGGGCCATTGCGACGACGACTACGCCGAGGTCGTGGCCAAGCTCAACGATTCGCCGGCCGACATGCTGGAGATCAATGTGAGCTGCCCCAATGTGTCGGCGGGCGGTATGAGCGTCGGTACCGATCCGGTTGCGTTGAGCCGACTGATCACAAGGCTTCGCAAGATCACCGATAAGAAGATGATCGTCAAGCTTACGCCGAACGTGACCGACATCACCGTTCCGGCGCGTGCGGCGGTGGAAAGCGGCGCCGACGCGTTAAGCCTGATCAACACGCTGTTGGGCATGCGCATCGACATTCGTACGGGCGAACCTGTCATCACCCATGTGACGGGCGGCGTGTCAGGTCCGGCTGTGCTGCCGGTGGGTCTGGCCGCGGTATGGCGGGTTCGTACCGCATTGCCGGATACGCCGATCATCGGCATCGGTGGTATCGATTCCGGTGAGAAAGCACTCGAATACCTGTATGCGGGGGCCAATGCCGTCGAGGTGGGCGCGGCCGCATTGTTCGAGCCGACGGCTCCGCTGCGTGTGGCCCGTGAACTCGACGACTTGCTCGATTCGCGTCCCGAACTGGCCGAAAAACTCGCCAAGGGCGAGACCTGGCGCTGACAACCGTCTCAACAAAGCAAACAAAGGAGTGACTATGGAATCCCTCGACCATCGTTTTACCGAGTTCCTTCTGGAATCCCAGGCGTTGAAATTTGGCGAGTTCACATTGAAGTCCGGGCGTAAATCCCCGTATTTCATCAACGCGGGCGCGTTCAATGATGGCAGCAAGATCGCGAAACTCGGCGCGTTCTACGCGGAGAAGATCGTGGCGGAGATCGAAGCCGGCAACCTGCCGGAGAACATCGACACCGTGTTCGGGCCGGCCTACAAGGGCATTCCGCTCGGCGTCTCCACGGCCATCGCCCTGACTTCCGGCCACGGCATGGAGATCGGCTACACCTTCGACCGCAAGGAAAAGAAGGACCATGGCGACGGCGGCATGATGGTCGGCACCCAGCTGACCGACGGCATGAAGGTATTGCTCGTGGATGATGTGATGACGGCCGGCACCGCGGTGCGCGAAGTCATTCCGAAGCTCAAGGCCGAGGCGGATGTCGAGGTCGTGGGCCTGGTCCTGTCCGTGGACCGTATGGAGAAGACCAAGGATTCCGACACCTCCGCGGTGAAGGCCGTCGAAGCGGAATTCGGATTCCCGGTGTTCGCCATCGCCAACGTAAAAGAGATTTTCGAGGCTGGTCAGCATATCGAGACCGCTGCGGGAACCCCGTACGTGACTGAGGAAATCAAGGCCGCCGCCGACGCGTATCTCGAACAGTACGGCGCCTGATTCCGTTTTTCGCATTCGTGCGATTACATATGGCG
>CAVBVU010000191.1:0-2513 GCA_963598975.1 Anaerovoracaceae bacterium | reverse complement strand
TGCTGCTGTTCTCGGTGATCTTCTTCGCGTCGTTCGTGGTGATTGGAAGCCTGCTGTCGGACAAGTTCGGACGTAAGAAGACGCTGATCGGCTTCACCGCGGCCACGCTGGTGTTCAGCCTGTTCGCCACCGGCATGCTCACATCCAACAACATTCCGGGCGTGCTGTTCTTCCTGTGCGGCGGATTCACGCTCATGGGCGGCCTGTTCGGCCCCTGCGGCGCCTACCTGCCCGAACTGTTCCCGATGAGCGTGCGCTATTCCGGCGCCGGCCTGAGCTACAACATGGCCGCCATCGTCGGCGCGGCATTCGCGCCGAGCATCGCCACCTACCTGGCCACCAACTACGGCGTGCATTCCGTCGGCTGGTACATGGCGATCATGGCGGTGCTCTCCCTGATCGCCCTGGTCACGTCCAAGGACGGCAGCGACCTCGACTACGCCAAGTGATCCGATGATGCGGCGCGCCACCCATACGCGTGCCGCCCACGGATAAGACAAAAGGCTCCGGCATACCGTGAATTCGGCATACCGGAGCCTTTTGTCTGTTTCGCACGAGTCCGCAATGCGCGGACACCGACGAATTCGTCCCGTATGGTGTGCGATGCGTGAAATATTGCGCATGTTCTCCAACAATGCGGGAAGCATCGCGATTAAGCTGGAACGGATTGATTTTTAATCGACAAGGAGTTGACGATGACGTCGAAAACATCAACCCTCATCGAACCGTTCGCGCTGACGCACGTGACCCTGGTCATCTGCGACGAACAGGGCACCGTGCTGCCCGACATGACGATCCTCGTCGGCGCGCACGGCCGCATCGAATCCGTCACACCGAGCGCACGGACGACGGTGCCGGAAGAGTACCACTCGCTCGACGGCACCGGCAAGTACGCGATGCCGGGACTCATCAACGCGCACACGCACCTGTTCTCCCAAGGAAAACCACTCAACCCGAAAATGGCCACGCCGAAAGGCCAGCGCATCCTCTCCACGCTCGTGCACAATCCGGTCGGCAAACCCTACGTGCACACGGTGGCCAAAACATGCCTGCGCACACTGCTGGAATCCGGCGTCACCACCATCCGCACCATGGGAGACATCGGCTACGAGGCCGTGGAACTGCGCGACGCCATCGCCACGAACGAAATGGTCGGCCCCCGCATGCTCGCATCCGGACCATTGCTGGCCATACCGGACGGTCACGGAGCCCCACTGATCGCATTGGAATGCGAAAACGAGGAACAGGCACGCGAACACACGCGAACCAACATCGAACACGGCGTGAACGCCATCAAAATCGCCGCCACCGGAGGCGTGACCGACGCACAGGTGGCCGGCGAGGCTGGCGAACCACAGATGAGCGTCGAACAGATGCGCGCCATCTGCGAGGAAGCCCACAACGCCGGCATCATCGTCGGCGCACACGCACAAAGCGTCGAAGGCGTACGCAGGGCGCTCACGGCCGGAGTCGACACCATCGAGCATGGTTGCGTGCTCGACGACGAACTGGTGGAACTGTTCCTGGACAATCCGAACGCGCTGCGCGGCCACAGCTCGCTGATCCCCACGATCTCGGCCGGACTGCCGTTGACGGAATTCGACCGCGACGTGACCGGCATCACCGAAATCCAGGCGGAAAGCTCGAAAGTGGTGGTCGAAGGCATGGTCGAAGGCGCCCGCACCGCGCTCGCGGCCGGAATCGACGTCGGCGTGGGAACCGACACCGCCATGACGTTCGTCTCGCAATACGCCACCTGGCGCGAGCTCGCCATGCTGGTCAAATACTCGGGATTCAGCCGTGCCGAGGCGTTGCATGCGGCCACCGGGGTGAACGCGCGCATCCTGGGCGTGGACACGGTCACGGGTTCGCTCAAGGAAGGCAAGTCCGCCGACATCCTGGTGCTTGGCTCCAATCCGCTCGATGACTTGACGGCGCTGGCGGCCCCGCTGCTGGTGGTCGCCGCGGGGCATCCGGTATGGAGGCCGTCGCCGAAGCACTTCGAGGACATCGACCGGCTGCTCGACGGCGTGCTGGCCGAAGGACACTGACCGGATTCACTGCGGAATCGCCCGGGGACGGCGGAAGCGTCCTCGGGCGATTCGGTTTTACCGGGCTCACGCTAATCTTGAGCGAGCGTAAAACAGCAAGGAGATGGAAAACAACATGGCACTCACCAAGAAGCAGGTCAAGCAGCTGCGCTCCCTGGCCACCAAGCTCAATCCGCTCATCCAGGTCGGCAAGAACGATCTGAGCGACAACGCCATCAAGCAGGCGGATGAGACCATCGAAAAGCGCGAGCTCATCAAATGCTCCGTGCTCGACGGCTCCGGACTGACCGCGAAGGAGGCGGGCGAGGGGCTGGCCGAGGAGCTGGGAGCGGAGCTCGTGCAGGTGATCGGCAACCGTTTCGTCCTCTACCGCCGTTCCAAGCGCGACGATGTGGAACATATCCGCCTCGTACGCGAATAATGCGGACCGCATCGGTTGGGATTGGCTCCGGCCATGACGGT
>CAVBVU010000190.1:0-2579 GCA_963598975.1 Anaerovoracaceae bacterium | reverse complement strand
GCTCTCGACGGTGTGAAGATCGACGGTGAATTCGCCAAGGCATCCGTGGGAGACCGCATTGCCGAAGCCGGTGTGAAAGCTGGCTTGTTCAAGTCGATTTCCGAGGGGCGTAAAACCATCAAGGCCGGTGGCGTATATCTGAACAACGCCAGGGTTGAGGATGAGGAACAGACACTGACCGAAGATGATTTCCTGCATGGCCGTTTCGCGATGATTCGCCGCGGAAAGAAGGTTCTCGGCGCTGTCGAAAAAGCGTGACGAGACCTATCGGAAAAACCAAACTTAGACCATAGAACAAACTCATAAGGAACAGCATGGCAGAAGAACAGCGCGGATCGCGCGGCAAGTCCTACGGCAACCACAAATCCTACGGTTCGGGCAGGCCCGGCAATCGTTCGGGTAAGGGCTTCAAGCCGCGTGGAAACGGCGGCAAGTCCTACGGACACAAGTCCGGCGGTTTCCGCAACGACGACCACAAGGGTGGATTCCGTAAGGGCAACGGCGGTTTCCGCCACGATCATGATTCCCGTCGTGATGGTGAAAATGAGGGACAGGAACGTCGTTTCCACAACGGCCCACGCAAGTTCAATCGTGACGGTGAGCGTCGCGACGATAACCGTGGTTTCCGATCCAATCGTGGTAACAGCAATCCTCGTTACCGCCATGATGGTGAACAGCGTGATGGCGAACGCCGTAACTTCCGTCGCGACGATCGTCGTGACGGTGAGCGCCGTGACGATCGCAGGACTTTCCATAAGGATGGCGAACGCCGCGATTTCCATCGTAATGATCGCAAGGATGGCGAGCGTCGCAATTTCCGTCGTGACGACCGTCGTGATGGCGAACGCCGTAACTTCCGCAACAACGGTGAGCGCCGCGACGACCGTCGTAATGATCGTCGTGATTTCCGTCGTGATGATCAGCGCCGTGACGCACGCAGGAACGATGTCCAGAAGACCGAAGGCAACGAGCGTCGCGAATTCACTCGTGAAGAGAAGATGCAGTACCGTGAGACTAAGCGCGGTGAGTACCTGTCGAAGCCGCGTCGCAATTCCGACGGCACGATGAGCTTCCCCTCGCAGAACCCGTACACGCATCGTCGCCCGGATGAGCCGAAGATGCCGAAGGGCATCGAATGGAAGATGCTCACCGCCGATGACCGCGAGCGTCTGCGTGGTCTGTCGAAGGAACATGCCGAGAACATCGGTCTGCACATTCTCGCGGCTTACACGCTCGAGGAAAGCAACCCGGAGCTGGCTCTTGAACACGCCAAGTGGGTTGCCCGTCAGGCGTCCCGTATTGATTTCGCACGTGAGACCCTTGCATTCGTGGCCTACCGTCAGGGAGACTACAAGCTGGCCGCACGTGAGTTCCGCACCGCATTCAGAATGAACGGTTTCCTTGATTATCTGCCGTTCATTGCGGATTGCGAGCGTGGATTGGGCGAGCCGAAGAAGGCCATCGAAGTGGCTATGAGCGACGACGCGAAGTATCTTCGTGGCGAAGCCAAGGCGGAGATGTTCCTTGTGTATGCGGGCGCTCTGGGAGACCTCAAGATGTGGGACAAGGCCATCGAAATCGTGCACACGCTTGGTCGTTCCAAGGGCTTGGCCGGTGAATACCGCATGCGTGCCGTTCAGGCGGAGCAGTATTTCCTTGAGGAATCCGGTCGTTCCGAGGAAGCCATTGAGCTTGATCAGATGCTGGACAAGCTTGAGTTGCGTTATGCGGACGTTGAGGATGACGAGACCTCTGATGATCTGGTCATCGAATACGATATGCAGGAACTGAACGATGAACTGATGGATATGCTGGGCATCACCGAAGAGGACGCCCAGTACGCTCCGGAAGATGAGGATTCCGACGAATCGTCCGATGATGCCATCGATGCCAATGGCGAGACCGACGACGAAACCCAGCTTGAAGCCGAGGAGTTCGAAGAAGGCGCCGAATCCGAAGAGGAACCCGCAGGCGAGTCTGAATCCGATTCCGAAGTCGCGGAAGAGGAATCGGAAGAGGTTTCCGAAGACTCCGAAGATAACGAGTGAGGTGACGTGGCTCACATGTTGAAGTCCACGAATCAGCCGTTGAGCGAAGCATACAAGCTTGCGCTCCTCGACCTTGACGGTGTGGTCTACCGGGGTAAGAATCCGGTGGACCATGCCGCACAGAACATTCATAAGGCTGAAAGCCTGGGAATGTTGGTGGAATACACCACCAACAATTCGTCGCGATTGCAGTCCGTGGTGGCCGACCAGTTGAAGGGTTTCGGCCTTGACGTCGAACCGTGGCAGGTCATCACCTCTTCCGTGGTTGCCGCCAGAATGGTTGCCCGTGAGGTTCCCCAGGGAGCGAAGGTGTTCGTGCTTGGAGCGCAACATCTGCGCGACGAGGTGGCAGGCCAAGGACTGCAAGTCGTCGATAAGGCGGAAGACCAGCCGGTCGCGGCCATTCAAGGCTGGTATCCGGACATGAGCTGGAACGAAATGGCGCAGATCGCCTATGCCGTGGAACACGGGGCCACATATTTCGTGACCAATCGTGATCTGACCATTCCGCGCGAGTTGGGCATTGCCTGT
>CAVBVU010000189.1:0-2648 GCA_963598975.1 Anaerovoracaceae bacterium | reverse complement strand
AACCTGGCGCCGCCTCGTGTTCCAATGGATGACATAATCGTCCAGGTCTGCCTTGAACGACTCGAAGTCGGGCCACCTCCACCCCGACCAAATCGCCAATGACCTCACACGATAACGCCAAACTCTTATGGGCCAATAGATATGAATCACCGAACCTAAACTCTTGCGGAACGGATCGATTAACATGGTTCCTATGTCTGAGAAGAGTGCAATAGAAGTATCGGACGGCGGCAAACGCGGACGTTCGACGAAGCCCGTCCTGTTCAAGAAGCCACCGGCATGGGTCTTGGTCTGTATCGTAGCACTGGTCCTCGTGCTGGCGGCGGCTGGATCCATTTTTGCCAACAACGCCAAGGAATCCACCATCACGACCGAATCCAGTTGGAGAAAGTCGTGAACGTCAGCAAGCTGTCCAGCGCGAAGTTCTCCTACAACGGCATCGCCGTAAAGAAGGACGACGAGGGACGTGACGAATACCACGTCAAGTACAAATCCACGGTGACGGCGAGCTTCTCCATGGACGACATCAAGTTCGACGAGGACAAGGAAGCGAAGAAGGTCGTCGTCTCTCTGCCGGCGCCGCAGATCGATTCCCCGGTCATCGACAGCTCCTCGCTTGATTTCTTCGAGAGTGATCCGGACGCCGACCTTCAGGAGGTTATCACCCTGTGCAAGCAGGACGCTCTCGATGAGGTCAAGGCCGATAGCGGAATCACCAGCATCGCCACGGACAACATCAAGAAGACCGTGGAGGCGCTGACCAAGCCGATACTGGAGGAAAAGGGATACACTTTGGAATACCGGGAGCAGAGCAAATGAGCATGAGGAAACGCATCACAGCGGCCATGGTGGTTCTGGCAATGATGGCCCCGATGGCGGGTTGTGGCGAGAAGAAGGCTCCTGACTTCTCCAACATCGGGTACATAGCCGAGTTGACGACGATGGAATGCTACTACCACAACACGGCCGAATTGAACCATGAGGGTTCGTGGTTCTTCAATCAGGGGTACAAGAAGTCTTGGATCGAGTACAGCGGCATCGTCCGCCTCGGCATAGACGTGGGCAAGGTGTCCGTCTCCAGCAAGGGGAAACGAGGTGACAGCAGTGTCTATGTGATCAAGGTCCCGCCAGCTCATGTGATCGGCGACCCCGACGTGGACGAGAAATCCTTTTCGGCTCCCTTGGAGGAGACGGGATTCCTCACGGACATCACGGCGGACGATAAGACGCAGATGTACGACGACGCACAGCAGAACATGCTGGAAACCGCGAAGGACGATGAGAGCCTTCTTTCCCAAGCCAATGTGAGAGCCAAGAATATTCTCGAGCAGTTCGTGCGAAGCATGTGCGAGGAAGTCGGCGAGTCGAACGTCGTCATCGAATTTGAAGACGTGAAATAAGGGACTCGAACAGTCTTGCCCATAGATTCTTAGTAATCGACCATAGTTAGCCGTCAGGCCATCCGGTATCAGCCGGATGGCTTTTTTCATGCCCGAAAGGGCGGAAGGAGGCCGTATGTCCGAAAGCGAACCCGCCGAGGAACTGGCCGCACTCAAGGAATCGAAGCTCACCGAGACCGAGAAGCCGCCCGCCCGCATATCGGCGATGGCGTTCGTGCCGCACAAGAGGCATTCCACCAATCCGTCAGGCGCGAGTGCAACAACACCTGACAGAGACGTACAGGAGTCGGCCGATCCCCACCGTCGACGACGATTTCAGAAAATACCACCCGAATTATAAACGACTCATACGGGAAGAAAGGAACTATGCCGACGCAAATGCTTCATACCAAGCATGTCCCGTTGCAAGTGACTTTGTTTTAGCTTATTGCTAAGCCAAGGTCGCTTGCATTACCTCGTTGCCAAGGCCAGCTCCAAGCCTCACACGGCATGAGCCGCCGCTTGGTTCGCACTTCGCGGGAGTTTGCATTGTCCGGCCGTGGCCGGTCTGTCTTACGTCTCCTCCATGCGCGTTTAGGGTCTCCGAAGCACTCCCGACGACCTGGATGTTGATGGCCGCGTTCAGATCACGGTCAATCGTCAGTCCGCACTTGTCACAATGGTAGACGCGCTCGCCCAGGGACAGTTTGTCTTTCACCGTCCCGCAGTCCGAGCAGAGTTTCGAGCTTGGATACCAGCGGTCGATGACGTGCAGTCTGGCGCCGGTGCGGATGGTCTTGTAGGCCAGTTGGCGTCGGAACTCCGCGAACGCGGCGTCCTGAACCGATTGGGCGAGCCTGTGGTTTTTGACCATGCCCGCCACGTTCAGATCCTCGATGCCGATGTCCGCATACGTGCGGGCGAGCATGCTGGTGAGCTTGTTCAGCCGGTCGGCGCGAACATTGCCGATACGGGCGTGGAGTTTCGCCACCCGTCGCCGTGCCTTGAGCCGCCGGTTCGAGCCTTTCGTTTTGCGGCCCAACGATTTTTGCGCCCGCCTGAGGCGTTTCAGGTTCGCCCTGAGCGCGTGCGGATGCGGATAGGTCGCGCCGTCGGAGAGGGTGGCGAGCCGCTTCACGCCCAGGTCGATGCCGACGCTTCCGCCCTTCGGCGGCGCGGGAACGGGCCGGTCCGCGCGTTCCACGGTCAGACTGGCATGCCAACGTCCGCCATGGCGGGACACGCTCATGCGCAGCACCCTCGCCCCGC
>CAVBVU010000188.1:0-2682 GCA_963598975.1 Anaerovoracaceae bacterium | reverse complement strand
TATATGAATGTGGCCATGTCCGTTACGGAACATGGCCACATCCTGTTGACGTGTTACGCGGATGCATTTCACGCAATCGACGTCATGCGATTCATTCGGTTTCCCGCGATTCCTCGGCGTCGGTCGTATCCGCGTCCTCGGAATCCGTTTCGGACTGCGTCCGTGATTCGTCGGCGTCGTCCTCCGCCGGTTCCTCTTGCGGATCTTCCAAGGATTCCTCTTCAAAGGATTCGTTTTGCGCGAAGGCGTCTTCGGACTCGTCTTCCTCGGATTCGACCTCATCATCCGCACCAAGATCGACCGTCGCCTCCACTTCGGGCTCATCATCGGAAGCGGCGTGCTCGGACACTTCGTCCTGAGTGGCGTCGTCGTCTATGGTGTTGGCTTCGATGTCCTCTTCGGAAGCGTCTTCCTCGTCATTCGGATTCACGTCATCGTCGGCGGACAACCGCTCGATGAGCTCCACCGAGCCGCGTTCGTCGCGCGGAGACTGCGCGATGACATCGATATGCAGATCGTCGAACGCCGGTTTGGACTGCACCCACAGGCGGGACGGCTCCGGCGGATCGATTTCGGAATGCTCGCCGCAGCCATGGTCAAGGGACACGACACGGCCATCATCCGGGCTCCACTTGTTGGCGCATACGCCAAACAGCAGGTTCAGCTCACCTTTCAGCGGAATGAAGAAGCCACACGTGGAGCAGGGGTTTCCGTCCGCGGTTTTGGTGGACAACGACTTCGGCCCACGCGGACCCTCATACCAACGCTTCGCGGTCTGCGAGCGCCCCAAAGGGGTCATCACATGCCTGCGTGACAGGTCGAACGCCTGAACGGCCTCGTCGAGGTCCTCTTCGGACGTCTGGGGGCTCTCAGCACCTTCTTCCGCGGCATCCGACTCGCCTTGCGGTTCCTCTGCGGGAGATTCCCCAGCTAGATCGCCCTGGACGTCGTCTTGCGTCTCGTCGTCCGCGGATTGCGGTTGCGTCTTACGGAACCCCTCTTCGATTCGGGGGTCGTCCGGATCGGTGCCTATCGAATCCGTCACGGCAAGATCGGTCGGTTCGAGACGGTCCTTCCACGGAATCCATTCCGGCGGGCGCAACGCGTCCTCGGTAGGCACCAGAGACGATTCGTTGACCGTCCAACGGTCGAGTTCGACGTCGTGGTACAACGTCACCGACCATTGCCATCCTTCATAACCGCGCACGTTGGTCTCGAAGCGAAAATCGGTGACGCAATCGTCCAATTCGATGGCCTGGACGAAATCTCCGACCTGGTTGTCCTCATCGGCCACTTCGATGGCCACCGCTTTGGCTATCGCCTTGGGATCCAGTGTGGTATCTGGCATATGACTATTCCTGTACGTCGAAATTGTCCGCGACCGCACGCATCAGCGTCGCGAGTTTCTTGCTTTCAGCCGAGGACGGATAACGATGGTGACGAAGCTGGTTTCCAGCGGAGTCAAGCAGTTTGATCAAATCCTCGACGATCGCGGCCATGTCGTCCGGCTTCGGACGGGTGGCCTTGACCAAGGACGGAGCCGACGCCACCAGGGTGACGCCCATGGCCTGAGGCCCCTTGCGACCTTCGATCACCGAATATTCGACCTTCGCACCCTTACGCAGCGTCTTCACACCTTCAGGCAGCGCGGCCGCCGGCATGAACACATCCGACCCCTGCTCGCCTTCGATAAATCCGTAGCCTTTGTTCGTATCGAACCAACGAACGCGTCCGCTAGGCATTGTCACCTCACTACTATTTGACTATTTAATCCACATGCATTCTCGCGAACGCCCGAATGGCATCCGCCAATATTCAAATCAAGGAAACATTTTAGCGCAAGAAGCGGAGCACCCCCGCTTCTTGCGCGTTCTTAGCAGACGAAACCCTGGTCGAAATGCCGTTTTCCGATGATCACATCCAGGTTTTACGGGCCTTTTTCTCATCCTGCATCGGTGAGATGGGCTTGGGTTCGACCGGCGCGACGGGCAGGACCACCGTTAGGGTCAGACCGTTGCCTTCGCTGCCGGAAGCGCAGATGAAGCCGTGGTGCGCCTTCACTACGGATTGTGCGATCGCCATGCCCAAACCCGTGCCGCCCTTCTGTCTGGCGCGAGATGGGTCGGCGGTGTAGAACCGCTCGAAGATCTTCGATCTGGCTTCGGCCGGCACGCCGGGTCCATGGTCGGCGAATCGAACGATCGCGTAGTTCATGCCGACCTGCATCGACTGGCCGACTTCGATTGCCTCTATCAAGTGATGCAATGACTGTTCGTTGGACGGCATCCGAGACAACGATTCAGGGCTGATGGACGCCGGCAGCACGCCCATGGAAACCTCCACGGGCGAATCGGCCGGTGTGTATCTGTGGATATTGCCCACGATGTTGGTGACCACCTGGCGCAGCCTGGACGCGTCGCCGGTCAACGTGACCTGTGGCATCGGCCCGGGCTGGAACGACAATCTGGCAGGATGGCTCATGTCCGTTCCCTTTTCCAAGACCACCTGGCCGCAGGTTATTCCTCGTTCCGGATCAAGCGCGTGCAGATCATCCGCGGCGTCCTGCACCACGGAGGTGAGCTTCACCTGCTGCGTCATGTCGATGCCGCGTCCTTCGTCCAATCGCGCGAGCGAAAGCAGATCCTCGACGAGCACCGTCATGCGCGCGCTGAAGCCTCGATG
>CAVBVU010000187.1:0-2682 GCA_963598975.1 Anaerovoracaceae bacterium | reverse complement strand
GGAAACCACATCAAAAGCATCGATACGGGGATACCGGACAGGCCTCACTATCCCCATACCAACGCAAACGGAAGCTAATACGTCAGTATGGGGATACTGCCAGCCGCACAACATTCCCAAACCGACGCAAACGGACACTGATGCGTCGGTTTGGGAATACCAAGCAAACCCGACTATTCCCAAACCGACGGGACCCACACCGGAAGCGTCGGTACGGAAATGCCGGCAGGCCCGCAGTATCCCCGTACCGACGGAAACCACGCCAGAAGCATCGGTATGGGAATGCTGGACGAACCACACTATTCCTATACCACCGCAAACCAAGCCAGTTGCGTACGTACGGGAATAACGGGCAGGCGACACTGTCCCCGAACCGACGGAAACGGGACTCAATACGTCGGTATGGGGATGCTGTCAGCCGCACAGTATTCCCATATCACTGCAAACCGCACCCCATACGTCGGTATGGGAATACCGGACGGACCGCACTATCCCCGAACCGACGCGGCATATGCCACCAGAATCCGTGGCGGACGTGGTGTCGCAGTATATGGCAATAGTTGCCGTCGAATCGAATGGCCCAATGGAGCAGTGTGCCGATTGTTGGTGTCGTGGCCTTGTTTGGGCGGTGCGGTCCTTGGCTCGCTCGGGCGCGGAAGGGGCCACATCCACCCACACTCCTACCACGTTCACAACCTTGGCCCTCTCGGGCACGGAAGGGGAGAGCCCCATGATTCCGTGGCGGTTGGCGAAGATGACGAACAACCAAGCGCAGAAAGGGAAGAAGAGGAGAAAGACTGGACTTCCCGTACTTTGTGCGATTGACCGTCCGAGACACAAAAAGGAGGAAGACCCGCTTTCGGTCACATGGACTTTCAAGCGGGTCTTCTTTTGGGTTGGGATAGGAAGCTAGCTATTACTCTTTGGCAGAGTGCGGTTCGTCGTCGATCACCTCAACGTTTTCCACGGTCCCCTCTTCGACGATTTCGCCGGAGGCGAGCTTGGCCTTGAGTTCCTTGACGATGTCGGCATGCATCTTCTCGTCGATCTTGACCTTGAACCAGAACACCAGCAGGCTCAGAACGATGAGTACGAGCGGGATGTAGAACGCGCAGGTCTTGAAGGTGTTGATATTGGCCGCAGTCATGTCCGCAGCGGTGGCGTGGCCGGTCATGCCGGCTGCGATGGCCACTGCGCCGACGACGCCGTTGGACATCGCGCCGCCGATCTTGTCGAGCATCGGGCGGACGGACAGGGTGACTGCCTCGTTGCGCTTGCCGTTCTTGAGCTGGCCGTATTCGATGGAGTCAGTCAGCGACAGGATGGCGGTCATCTGGATGAACTGCGCGGGTACGTAGAAGAAGATGAGGGCTGCGATTACGACCGGCAGGCTGCTGGAGAACAGTGCGAGCATCGTGTATCCGATGATCATGGAGATCATGCCGCCGGTGAACAGGTAGCGTCGCGGGATCCAACGGTTGAGGATCGGATAGAGCGGTGCCATGATGAAGCCTGCGATCAGAGGGATGACGCCGGTGATGGAGAATGCGGTCGGAGCGTCGAGCACGAAGACGAACAGGTAGTACATCACGCCGGTGGTGATGACGTTGGCGATGGCGTACAGCAGGTAGCTCAAAGCGACCCACAGCAGCTGGTCGTTCTGGAACAGGGCCTTGAACGCTTCAAGCGGGTTTCCGTTCTTCTGGGCCTTGGAACGCAGTGCGCTGGAGCTTTCCCTGGTGCCGAACGCGACGGTCCATGCGGTGATCAGGCCGAGGAGCGCGACGATGAAGCCGAAGACGGTCCATCCTGCCTGTCCCTGGCCCTGAACGCCGGTGAGTTTCCAGGTGAAGTAGCTGACAATCGGGATGACGACGACGGTGATGCCGTTATAGCCGATGGATCCGGTGAAGGTGCCGAGTGCGGTGTAGACGGAACGCTCCTGGGAATAGGAGGACATTGCCGGAATCATACCCCAGTAGGAGATGTCTCGCAGCGAGTAGAACACGTCAAGCACGATGAACGTGATGACGAACAGCACGATGAACAGGGTGGAGTTCACGTTGACCAGTCCGAACATGCCGGTGAAGATCAGCAGAATCAGAACAGAGGAGATCAGGCCGCCGAGGAACTGCCATGGACGGAAGCGTCCCCATTTGGTGGTGGTGTTGTCGATCAGGTTGCCCAGCAGCGGATCGATGAAGATCTCCGCGATGCGGATCACGACGATCAGACCGGTGATGATGGCGATCATCTTGGCCGCGAGCGTCTTGCTGTAGCTGGCGAACAGGCAGCTGGTGACGTAGGTGACGAAGTATGTGCTCATCGCGTTGTAGAAGGCGGCTTGGCCGAGGTTGCCGCACGCAACCAGCGCGTCACTATTCCGCAGAACATCGCGCTCCTCGACAACACAATCCCCGACAGAGGACTGCAGGACGCGTATTTCGACGAACTGCGCGAAGCCTTGGAAAAACATGCGCAAAACGAACGCATGAACGTCATCGTGTTCAACAGCATCGACGATCTGACGAAGCATTGCGCCAACCTCGACGGCTTCGTTTCCATCGGGCCGACGCCGGTGGATGTCGAACAACTGCATCGGCTGCACGAAAAACTGGAATACGGCGTGTTCATCGACATCAACCCGACACCGGGACTCTTCGATTCGGTACGCCCCGATCT
>CAVBVU010000186.1:0-2695 GCA_963598975.1 Anaerovoracaceae bacterium | reverse complement strand
CTTGTAGGCGATGGCCCAGCGCGGGGCGCGCGATGTGGCGCCGAGCGCGCGCTGCAATCCCAGATCGTCCACTTTCACGACGATGCCGTCGAGCGCGTGTTCGATGTCGGAACGGTGCTCGCCGTAATGGTCGATCATGTCCAGTATTTCGGCGAATGACGTGGCCTCGCGGTTGTGCGGCGAGACCGGCACGCCCCATTTTTCGTACAGTTCATACGCCTGCGACTGGTCGGCTATCTCGTCGTGGCCGCGCGAACCGGCGCCCCAGTCCAGCGTGCCGATGCCGTGCGCGTAGAAGCTGAGCCTTCGGGTAGCGGTGATGCGCGGATCCTTCTGGCGCAGGCTTCCGGCCGCCGCGTTGCGCGGGTTGGCGAAGGGTGCCTTCCCCGCGTTTTCGTGTTCGGCGTTCAATGTGTGGAAATCGTCCCAGCGCATGAACACCTCTCCGCGGATCTCCACGAATTCGGGAATATCCGCTTCCGGTCCGGCGAGGTTCTGCGGAATGCCGGCTATAGTGCGCACGTTGAGCGTGATATCCTCACCGGTCACGCCGTCACCGCGCGTCAGGCCCTGTTCAAGCACGCCGCTGCGGTAGATGAGGTTCAGCGCGAGCCCGTCGATCTTGACCTCGCAGCTCATCGGCAGGGGTTTCGACTCCGGCCAGTCGAGTCCGCGCAGTACGCCGTCGTACCAGTCCTTCAGCTCTTCGAGGGAGAACACGTCGTCGAGGCTCATCATGCGCGACGGGTGACGTACCGATGCGAAGTCGTTGGAGAAGGTGCCTCCCACGCGGTGGGTCGGCGATTGCGGCGAGTCGAGCGACGGGAACCGCGATTCCAACGCCTGCAGGCAGCGCAGCCGCGCGTCGTACGCGGCGTCGGAGGATACGGGGGCGTCGTCGATGTAGTAGGCGATCTGGTCGGATTCCACCCAGGCCGCCACCTTCGCCCACAGCCGCGCCGCGTTGTCGACGTTCATGGCGGACATGTCGAGCCTGTCGAGGCGCATCGCATCGGCGTCCGTCGGCTGCAATGCCGCGATCCACTGTTCTCCGCCGGGCGTGTGGCGCTCCGGCACGGATTCCCGCGCCGGCCGTGCCGAAACCAAGACGTCCGGTTCGGCGGCTCCGTTCGGGGTCGGGGCCGCAAGGTCGTCGAAGTCCCAGGCCAGTTGTTCGGAATCGTCATGCATTGCCATTGTCGTCACTTTCTTGTTGCCGTCCGGCTTGACGGCAGTTTCGGGCGGATCGTCAGTTGTTCAGCGAGCGCAGGAACTGCATCTGCACCATGTCGGCGCCGTCTTGTTCCGTGTCTTCCATGCGGCATGCGGCCACCGACAGTGTGCGGGCGGGTACGAACATGCCTTCGTCCACGCATACGCGTGCCGCTTTGCGTACGATGTCCGCCACTTGCGTGTGGGGCCATACGGGCAGGCCCGCCCGTTCGAGTATGTGTGCGGCTTCTCTGGTGTTGGTCGGTACCGAGATGCATTGCGATTGGGTGCGGGACATGAGTTCCTGCAGTTCGTTTTCCAGCGAGCCGATGCGTCCCGGGGCTATGTGGTCGCTCATGATGTATGCGGCGGCCGCGATGTCGAAATGGTCGCACATCCATTCGGCGTATGCGAGACGGTAGTAGGCGTATGCGGCGTCTTCCCTGTCGAGCGACACGTTGAGTGCGTTGATGCAGGCGGCCCGTGCCGGCCCCCAGTCTTCCGCGCGTGCGAGCTGTATGGACAGTCGTGTGTGCGAGAGCGGGTAGGTGGGCGCGTATTGGACCATGGCGTTGAGGTGTGGCAGCGCGGCCTGTACGCCTTTGATCTGCGCGAGTACGTCGGCCAGTTCCATGTGCGCGTAGAACAGGTTGTCGGGAATGAGTACGGTGTGCTCGTTTTTGGTGGCGAACAGACGGTTGTAGATCACCCGTTCGGCGTATGAGTTGAAGTATCGCGGCACGCCGGGGTTGGCTGCGAACAGTTGGTCCATGCGTTCGACCGCGGTTTGCGTCTGCTGTATGGCCTGCTCGATCTGCCCGTTCAAGAGCAGGTTCCGGGCTTTGATCCGCGCCATATCGAGTTCGTCGGCGAGTGTGAAGGAGAAGTCCGGGGTGTCTTCGCCGTCGATCAGCGCGCTGGTGGCCTGTGGCGCGAGTTCGCTGAGTTCCGGGTCGGATATGGCGTTCACGATGCGCATCGCCTGCTGGGCTTTGGCCACCGACTGCAGTTGCGTGTTCTGCGCGAGTCGGTGGAATTCGCCCACGGCTCGCTGCAACAGGTCGGCGCGTTGTATGGAGAGGCCCGACACATCCTTGCATCCGAACAGTTGTTCGAGTTCGTCGGTGAACTCCATGTCGGCCAGTTCCGGTTCCTCCTGGCTTCCCGCCGGGGAGAAGCGGCTGTCGCGCATGTCGAACGTGGGGTCGACCGGTTTGAGCGCACCACGCCCGTCGATGTCCATTTCGGCGTCGAACATGCGGTAGGTGTCCGTCGGGTCGGTCAGGCCTGCGTCGCGCAGCCGTTCCAGGAATTCATCGCGGGTGAAGATGACCGTCACCAGGTTACGTACTGTCGGGTTCTTGCGCAGCTGGCTCATCGGATCGTCGCCGAGCTCGCCGAAACCGGCGGGTGCGATCATGCCGGCCGCCATGTCTCGTGTCGAGTGCGCGTCGTCATGCTCGTCCTGCGTGGCGAACGTCAT
>CAVBVU010000185.1:0-2726 GCA_963598975.1 Anaerovoracaceae bacterium | reverse complement strand
CAAAGTCAGAATGTGTGGTATGCTTGTCGAGTTGTGCGCACGCCCCTGTATCCCAATTGGTAGAGGAAGCAGCCTCAAAATCTGCGCAGTGTGGGTTCGAGTCCCACCGGGGGCACGTTACGAAAATCTAATCAATCCTGGCCCGGATTGGGCATGTTAAGTCAGGTCCAACTTCGGGTGGTGACACAGCTGAAAGAGACTGACATGGATGAAAAAAAGACTACGGAAGTGAACGAAGTTCTCACCGAGGAAGAGCTTAAGGCCGTAGCGGCTCCTGAACAATCCGATCAGGAGAACGAGTCTCGCAAGCGTACGGTCGTCGTGGCCGAAGATGAATCCGTGAATCGTATGGATCTGGTCGCCATGCTGGAAGACAACGGCTATGAAGTGGTGGGTGAGGCCGCCAATGGTGAGGAAGCCGTCGATTTGACCCGTAAGTTCCGTCCGAACGTGGTGTGCATGGACGTCAAGATGCCCCGTATGGACGGTATTGAAGCGGCTGGCATCATCTGCGACGAGAATATCGCTCCGGTCGTCATGCTCACGGCGTTCTCGCAGTCCGATCTGGTGAAGAAGGCCACCGGCGCCGGCGCAATGGCGTATGTGACCAAGCCGTATGAAGAATCCAAGCTGCTTCCCGCTTTGGAAGTGGCCATGGGTCGATTTGCCGAGATCAACGATTTGCTTGACAATGTGGAACGCAGCGAAAACAAACTTCGCGAAACCGAGGAGCAGCTCAGGAAGGCCGAAGAGCAGCTGAAGAAGGCCGAGGAAACCCTTGAGGAGCGTAAGCTCGTCGACAGGGCGAAGGGCCTGCTGATGGATAAGGCGGACTTCTCCGAACAGGGCGCCTTCCGTTGGATTCAGAAGACCTCCATGGATCAGCGTATTCCGAAGAAGCGTCTGGCCATGGCAATCATCGCCAAGTACGGCGAGCAGAAGTCGGAAGCAGAGGATGAGCGCTAACACAACGATTGTGGAAGGCACTTCACGCGGAACGCTATTGGTCGTAGACGGCCACTCATTGGCGTTCC
Source organism: Anaerovoracaceae bacterium (assembly GCA_963598975.1). Lineage (GTDB taxonomy): Bacteria > Actinomycetota > Actinomycetes > Actinomycetales > Bifidobacteriaceae > Bifidobacterium. The sequence continues at coordinate 1,692 of CAVBVU010000185.1, read as the reverse complement.
GCGCTTTTTTTGCCTTGCCAGTAGAGAATTTCAGTACATCCACCGGTCAGGCGACGAATGCCGTCTGGGGCTTCGCGTCCATGCTTTCGCAGGTGATCGACGCCGAACATCCGGACCATCTTGCCGTCGCGTTCGACGTCAAAGGAGGAACGTTCCGCAGCCAGATGCTGCCGCAATACAAGGGAACCCGCGATGCCGCGCCGGAGGAGCTGCTCACCCAGCTGCCGTTGATTCAGCAGATGCTTTCCGCATTGGGCGTCACCTTCATCGAAAAACCGGGATATGAAGGCGATGATGTGATCGGAACGTTGGCCACGATGGGCGACCAGGCCGGATACCGCACGCTGGTGCTTTCCGGAGACCGCGACGCGTTCCAGCTGATCAACGACAACATCACCGTTCTCTACCCGGGGCATCATTTCAAAGATCTGAAGCATATGACCGCCCAGGCTGTGGAGGAGAAATACCACGTCACGCCGGAACAGTATCCGGATCTGGCCGCGTTACGTGGAGAAACCGCCGACAACATTCCTGGCGTGCCGGGCGTGGGTGACGGTTTCGCAGCGAAATGGATCAACTTGTACGGCGGTCTTGATCAGATCATCGAACATGCCGATGAAATCGGCGGAAAGAAGGGCGAGGCCCTCCGGGAGAACATCGAACAGGTCAAACTCAACCGAAGTGTGAACGCGCTGGTGCGAGACCTTGATCTCGATGTACGTCTGGACGACCTCACCTTCGGACAGGTGAACACAGGCCAGTTGGATGAGCTCTTCTCGAAACTTGAGTTCGGCGTGCGAACCAAGAATCGTGTGCTCAAAACATTCAACGCGGGCAAGACGGGCGGAACCCATGCCGTGCAGCAGGCCGAACCCGTCAAACTGGAACTGCCTCAGACGCAAACCGTGAACAACGCCGAAGACCTGTGTACATGGGTCGAAACGAACATTCCATCGGTTCAGGGACATGACCACGATGAGTGTCAGACATCCTGCGCCAACACGCAGGATGGATTCGTCATCGAGCATTCCGGCGACTGCGCGCGCAAGGTAGCGCAATCCTGGCTGTTGCATGCGCAAGGCAATGCGAAGCCTGGAAAAGCGACTTTGTCATCTGTGATGTTGGCAGTGCATGGCAAGGCCGTGCGCATCGACTCCATCGATGAGTCGATGGCCGAAGCATTGCAACACGTGCTGGATTCACGGCATCGCGGCATGACGGTGCACGGGTACAAAGAGCAATCGCATTTGTTGGGCAGCGTCGGCATCGATCTTCCGGAGCCGCTGTTCGACACCAAGCTGGCAGGGTACCTGGTTCATCCGGATTTTCATGCCGAATCTTTGGAACAGTCCGCGGCCCACTTCCTCGACCTGCACATAGAAGAGCCGTCCGAAACCGTTACGCAGGGCATGCTTGATTTCGATGAGCCGGACGAGACCACGGAACAGAAAGAAGACGAGCTTCCGCGTGACTGCGCGATCATCGGCATGCTTGCCGAATATCTTTCCGCACAGCTCGACCGTAGAAAGCAGTACGCGTTGCTTGAATCCATCGAGATGCCGGTATCCCGCGTACTGCACGGTATGGAACATGTCGGCGCCCGGGTCGACATGAACCGTTTGGCGCAAATGCTCGAACAGTTGACCGCGCAGGCTGAACATGCGCAGGAAATCGCATGGCAGTATGCGGGGG
>CAVBVU010000184.1:0-2750 GCA_963598975.1 Anaerovoracaceae bacterium | reverse complement strand
GTATCACGTAACCGCGGCGGTCGGCGGCGGCCCACACGCGTGCGCAACGGGTAAGCGCCAGCGCGCCGCGTATGGAGGAGCCGGCCCGTGTCTTTTCGTCATGACGGGTCGCCTCGACCAGTCGGACGATGTATTCGAGGATCGCATCGTCGATACGTACGGTTTCGCTGACGGCGCGCATGTGCGGCACGTCGCTTCCGGAAAGGACGGGCCGCACGGAGGCCGCACGGTCGGCGATATTGGACTGCCGTAGAATGCCGATGCTTGCGGCCCGATTCGGATATCCGATGCCGGTTTTGATAAGAAACCGATCCATCTGCGCTTCCGGCAGTCTGTAAGTGCCGAGCTGTTCGATCGGATTCTGTGTTGCGATCACCATGAACGGCTGCGGCACCGCATGGGCCACGCCGTCTACGGTGACTTTCCGCTCCTCCAGGACCTCCAGCAATGCGGATTGCGTTTTCGGCGACGCACGGTTGATCTCGTCGGCAAGCACGATGGACGCGAAGATCGGTCCTTCGCGATACTCGAAACCGCCTTGCTTCTGGTCGTAATAGGTGACGCCGATTACGTCGGACGGCAGCAGGTCCGGAGTGAACTGAATGCGTTTGAACGACATGTCGATGGAATTGGCCAGGGCCCGCGCCAGTTGTGTTTTCCCGGTACCCGGATTGTCTTCGATCAGCACATGACCGCCCGCCACCAAGGCGGTGGCGCACAGGCGGATCGGGCCGGGTTTGCCGACCACCACGTCGGAGACGTTCTTCACCAAAGCATTGAACATGTCATGGAACCGAGCGATGTCGGCGTCGACGGTTTGCATGACGCCCCCGGAACGGATCTCCGGCATGGCAGGGCTATACTGGGTTAACCTCGTACCGTCGAAGTCGTTCAATCGGGTGGCGTCGTCGAATGCGCTGCTCATGGAAACTCCCTCGTTGATCGTCTGCCGGCAAGCGATTGCGGTTCTCGAAAAACCGATGAGGCCGCCGTATGTCTGTCTTTGTCTTTGAGCGTGGTACGGCTTGACCGTACATTGTCGATCGCCTTGTCTGCGGAGCCTTCCACTGTGACGCACCACGAATACGACGACCCTTGTGGCAGCGACGATGCGTCCAACATGGCGGTGAAGCCCGGGTGCCATTCGAACGAATACTGCTGTTTGGAATCGTCCGTCAATACGATGGTCGTGGTCACGGCCTGGCCGTAGGCGTTCACCGATCCTCCGGCTATGTGGAGGATGTCGGGGTCCTTGCCGTCCCAATACAGTGATGGCAGGGTGATCTCCGCCTTGGTTTTATTGCCGATCTCGCCATTGCTGGCCTGCTGCGGATCGCTGGTATGCCCTTTGAACGTCTGTCGTACGCTCACGGTGCCGCAACTGCTCCATCGTTCAAGCGGATATGTGACGCTCAGACCCGTAGTCGTCAGGCCTTCCATATTCGGCGCATCCACGATGAATCCGTCATAATGCCTTCCGGCAGCGTTCCACGAGACCGTGCAATGGTCGCCTTCCGGCATGAGCATGACGTCGGTCGGCTTTTCGGGTTTGACGTCGGGCGTGATGGCGTCGCCCTGCGCGCTGAACGTTCCGGCGTATCCGGTGGTCAGCGCGATGGTGGGCGCGAAGCTTCGGTAGTACCAGGAATCGTCGATATCGAAGCTTGCCTGAACCTCGGACGCGCATTCCACGTTCATGTCGATGTCGGCGAAACCTACGGTCACCGCTTGGCATTCCGAGTTGCGCATATTGCCGAGTTTGCCGGAAACGATGATTCGATCGCCTTGCTGCGTTGCGGAAACGCTCGGATTGTCGGGAGTTCCCCTTGGGGAAACGGCGTTCGACGCTTGGGAAGACTGACTCCAGTTCACCCTGTTCCTGGCCCGTACGGTCGCGCTGACGAACATGCCGTCCGTGATGGTGTTGTTCTCGAATGTGATGGTCGCGGCGTTTGCCGAAGTGCGTTCCCTCCGGCATATGCCGTCGCCGCTCAACGTCACTTCGTATTCGAGGACCTGCGAAAAATCGCCTTCCGGAGCCGACCATGTTACGGTCACGGCATTGCCGTCCGCTGTGGCGTTCACGCCTGTCGGCGCGGTAGGCGTCGCGTCGGGTTGCCCTTCCACCGCGTTCGATGGGGGCGACCATCCGACTTCGTTGCGTGCCACGACGGTGAACGAATATTTTCCGCCGTTGACGAGTCCCGTCACCCGGCATGCGGTCGCAAGGCCGCAGGATTGTTCTCCGGACCCATCACCGGTCCACAGCACCTTGTATTCGCTGATCGGGCTGCCGTTCGCATGGCCGGGAGTCCAACTCAGACTCACCGCGCCGTCCTGGAAATCTCCGGCAATGGGGGAGAGCAGCGGAACGTCGGGCCTGTCCATGACCGACACGTTGACGGTTCCGGTCACCTCACGTTCCTTGGTATTGGTGGCGTCGCGCAAGGTTGCGACCACGGTGCTTATGCTGGCGCCGATATCGGAAGCCGCGGTGACCGTTATCGTACCATCGGCGGAACAATCCACGGTCAGTCCGGACGAAGCGTTGTCACTGCATTCCGTGACGGTGAGCGGGATGTCCGGAAAAGGATTGTAGGCGTCGTCAAGCAAGTTCACCCGTTCGCTCGATCCGGCTTTGAGATTCAGGGATTTCGCGCCGATGCGCGCCAAAGGTCTGGTGGATGCCACGATGCGTACGGTCACGCCGGCCTGCACGACACCTTTCGAATGGGAGATGGCAATCGGAA
>CAVBVU010000183.1:0-2759 GCA_963598975.1 Anaerovoracaceae bacterium | reverse complement strand
GCGGATTCCACTGCGGCCTTGGCTTCAGCAGCTGCCTGAGCCTGGGCTTCCTGCTTTGCCGCCAGTCGAGCGGCCTGGCGTGCCTGACGTTCGGCACGGGACTGGTCGCCGCGACGACGCTGCTCGGACTGGGTGTGGACCTTCTTACCCTTCGGCGCAAGCGTCATGATGATGTTGCGGCCCTCTTGCTTCGGAGCGGATTCGACGGTGCCGTACTCCTCCACTTCGCTGGCCAGACGCTGCAGCAATTCGACACCGCCAATCGGGCGGGACTGCTCGCGGCCTCGCAGCATGATGGTGACCTTGACCTTGTCTCCACCGTTCAAGAAGCGTACAACATGGCCCTTCTTGACTTCGAAGTCATGGTCGTCGATCTTCAGGCGGAAACGGATTTCCTTGATTTCCGCAGTGCTCTGGTTACGACGTGCCTCACGAGCCTTGATCTTCTCGTTGTACTTGAACTTGCCGTAATCGATGAGCTTGGCGACCGGAGGCTTCGCGTTGGGCGCCACCTCGACGAGATCGAGGTTCGCTTCCTTTGCCAGGTTCAGTGCGACGGAAGTCGCGATGACTCCCACCTGCTCGCCTTTCGGTCCGATCAGACGCACCTGGGAGACGCGAATCTCGTCGTTAATGCGTGGTTCGTCGCTGATGATGACTCCAATCCTCATGTTCCATTCAGCGGAATCACTCCAATGGGAGCTCTCGAGGCACTCGTCATTCAAGGCATACGCGACCACGCCCTTTTCCGGGTGGTACATCATCTACTACGAGCCCTTGCGGCCCGTCTCCGGCTGTCATCAGCCGGGAGGCTTATGCCTGAACCCGAGGCCATGGAAGGCTTCCAGGTGGGGATATCCCGCTTTCTTGATTTCTCAAGCCTTGAAGATATTACCACACCCATGGACCAACGCGTGTCGTCGAATGCTTGACGGCCTTCGCGTCACGCAGACCCGCTGCGACGTCGCGGGCACTACACTGGTCGGTTATGACCAGCACATCCTGCACCTGCGTGATTTTCGGCGCGGGCGAATATTATGCCCGACCAATCTCCATACCGTCGAATTCCTTTGTCATCGCCGCGGACGGCGGGCTGGACCACGCCCGCGAGCTCGGTGTGGACGTCGATTTCGTCGTCGGCGACTTCGATTCGATCACCGGCGCGCGCCCGACGGAAGACGGCCATACCATCGTCCTGCCGCCTGAGAAAGACGACCCCGATCTGCTGTCCGCGTTGAAGATCGGCTGGAAGCACGGAGCGCGTAGGTTCCATATATACGGCGCGTTAGGAGGACGGATCGACCATACGATCTCCAACATCCAGCTAATGGCGCTCCTAGCCGAACGCGGAGCCTCAGGATATCTGTACGGCGACGGAGAAATCGTGACCGCCATCTGCGATGGCGAAATATCCTTTCCGCGAAATAATGTCGAACCCGGACGTATGGTCTCCGTGTTCTCCCACAGCGATTCATCCACCGGAGTGAGCGAGATCGGACTCAAGTACGAGATACGGGACGCGCGGATGAGCAGCACGCGGGTCAACGGGCTGAGCAACGAGTTCTCCGACGGGAACCCCTCGGCGATCAGCGTAAGACACGGAACGTTGATCGTCACCTTCCCCATGGAGGCGCCGCTCCCCCTCGTCACGCGATTCCACGACTTCGACGGCGACCTTGGCCGGCTCGACACGTCCGTCTCCTCCGCATTGGTACGCTGACAGCGCACCCCGACCCGCTGTGAGCGCTCACGGAAATCGTGCTTTTTTTCTGAAACACACATGCGGGTTACGTTGCCCTAAGTACAGATGACGCATTAAAGTGGACGGTGTTGGTAAACAATGGCCGCGCTGTGCCCAGCACATGCGTGGCCTACCCTAAAGGGAGAATTACATGACAGTTAAGATTGGTATCAACGGCTTTGGTCGTATCGGTCGTCTGGCTTTCCGCCGCATCTTCGAGCTGCAGGCTCGTGGCGGCCAGGCCGGTGACATCGAGGTCGCAGCAATCAACGATCTGACCACCCCGTCCATGCTTGCCTACCTGCTGAAGTACGACAGCACCCATGGCACCTTCCGTCATGACGATGGCACCCCGGTTGAGGTCACCTCCACCGACGATTCCATCGTGGTCGATGGCAAGGAATACAAGGTCTACGCCGAGAAGGACGCCAACAACATCCCGTGGGTTGCGAACGATGGCGTTGAGTTCGTGCTCGAGTGCACCGGTTTCTACACCTCCGCAGAGAAGTCCCAGGCCCACCTGAACGCTGGCGCCAAGAAGGTCCTGATCTCCGCTCCGGCCAAGGACGAGACCACCCCGACCGTCGTGTTCGGCGTGAACCACGAGATCCTGAAGGCCGAGGACACCATCGTGTCCGCCGGTTCCTGCACCACCAACTCCATGGCCGCCATGGTCAAGCTGCTGGACGAGAACTGGGGCATCAAGGCTGGCTTCATGACCACCATCCACGCCTACACCGGCACCCAGATGATCCTCGACGGCCCGCGCTTCCCGAAGGCTCGCAACAACCGCGCCGCCGCGATCAACACCATTCCTCACTCCACCGGCGCCGCCAAGGCCATCGGCAAGGTCGTTCCGTCCGTGAACGGCAAGCTGCAGGGCCACGCCCAGCGTATCCAGGTTCCGGACGGATCCGTCACCGAGCTGACCACCGTTCTGAACAAGGAAGTCACCGCCGACGAGATCAACGCCGCATTCAAGGCCGCCTTCTCCACCACTGACTTCTACGGCTACAAC
>CAVBVU010000182.1:0-2791 GCA_963598975.1 Anaerovoracaceae bacterium | reverse complement strand
ATCCGCTACTGCGAGGTGACGGGGGACGGTCATATCGAAGGCCTTGGCGATTTTGACCTGACCGCAGCCGGCGAGATCGCGCCGTCATTGGCCGCGGTGCTGGTGTTCGCCGATAAGCCGACCCGTATGTTGGGCATCGGTCACCTGCGCGGCCATGAGACGAATCGTCTGGAGGCGCTGGTCAACGAGATCGAGCGCATTGGGGGAGAGGCCCGCGAACTGCCAGACGGATTGGAAATCATTCCGACGAAAGAGGAGAACCTTCGCTCGTCTGACATGGAAACCTATGCCGATCATCGTATGGCTACATTCGCCGCCATGTTGGGTCTGCGCGTCAACGGAATCCAGATTCGCAATGTGGCCACCACCGCGAAGACCCTGCCGAATTTCGTGGATATGTGGAACGGCATGCTCGCGTGAATGAATCCGCGTGGCGGCGGTGAATCCGTATGACGGGTAGGAAACAGCTCATGGCTCATTATTCGGTCTGCCGAATGATGAGCCATTCTGTTAGGGCCTGAATGGGGTTTTGACGTGGGTGGGGTCGTGACGCCAACAATCGGCACACTACAGTCCACTCATGTCTATTCCTATGCCGACGCAATCTGATGTTTTTGTGTCGGTTTGGAAATAGTTCGGGACTGTAGGTATCCCCGTATCGACGCAAACAGGTGCCTTTGCGTCGGTATGGGAATAGTATGGCCTGTCCGGTATTCCCATACCGACGTATTGGGCCCCATTTCCGTCGGTTTGAGAATAGCGTGGCTTGCTTAGTATTCCCATGCCGACGCATTAGGTCTAGCTTGCGTCGGTACAGAAATACCGAGATCCTGAAATCCACAACGCATATGCGCATACGCTCGGAGAGGGGTGTGGTGGAAGAATCGCCGTACTTACAAATGAGCCCATGTTTTTGTTTCGGATGTCTTATACGTCCAATATAGTCTGAAATCGTACTAAATAGACTGAGTTCGGACTATTCTATGTGAGGATGTATGACAGACGAAACCGCGCCCATTAAGCCGATTGACGCGTTGTGCGACGCATCCATGCGATTGGATGACATCTACGGTGTTTTCGCCAAACGACACGGAGAAACATACTTGAGCATGTGGGCCATCTACGAGTTGGGCACCCATCCGGAAGGCCTCACCCAGAAGCAGCTGGCCAGCGCGCTGTATTCGCCGAAGCAGACGGTCAGCTCCCTCATCGCATCCCTCGAACGGCGCGGACTCGTGCGTACCGTCTCCTCGGAGAACGACAAGCGGAGCAAAAACCATTTTCTGACCGAACAGGGGGAGAGGCTGTTCCGCGAGGTGGATTCAGAACAGGAGGAATGCGAGATCGCATGCCTTCAAGAACTCGGCAGCGAACGCATGGCCCGCATGATCGCCGATATCGACGCCGTGCTCACCTGCATCGAGCGAAAGCTTGCCGATGAAGGCAAAGAACAGAGGTGACGTCATGACCGTAGGGTCGAATAACCGTCCCGCGAACATCAATGAACGATCCGAGATCCAGGATGCCACATTGCAGGTCAAATCGGTTCCGCTGGTATTTGTGGCATTGATGATCGACATGGTGGTAGGCTCACTTGACCAAACCATCGTATCCACGGCATTGCCGACGGTGGTAGGCGACCTTGGCGGTGTGGACCACATGCTGTGGGTGGTCACCGCATACGTTCTGACTAGCACCATCGTCATGCCCGTCTACGGTAAAATCGGCGATCTGCGAGGTCGGAAGAGGCTGTTCATCGCGGCGCAGATTCTGTTTATGGTCGGCTCGGCTCTCTGTGGTTTCGCGCATACGATGGTGCTTCTCATCGTCGGCCGCGCCATCGCGGGGCTTGGCGGAGGCGGACTCCTCGTGCTGTCGCAGGCTATCGTTGCCGACGTGATCCCCGCCCGCAAACGTGCGCTGTATCTCAACGTCATGGGTGTCGGCTGGGCGCTTCCCATGCTGGTGGGACCGCTGCTGGGAGGTCTGTTTACCGAACATCTCAGCTGGCGATGGGCATTCTGGGTCAATATCCCGTTGACCATCATCTCGGTTGCCATGTGTGCGTGGCTGCTGCCGAAATACCCCAACCATGCCAGTCTGCGCCGGTTCGACGCGCTTGGCACGTTGACCATTTCCGCGAGCATCATCGCTCTCACGCTCGCCACCTCATGGGGAGGCGTGCAATATTCATGGACCAGCCCGATCATTATCGGACTGCTAATCGCCACCATTATGTTCGCAACGTTGTTCGTATTCGTGGAAAAGCGCGCGGCCGAGCCGGTCATGCCGATATTTCTGTTCCGCAATCGCAATTTCGTATTGGCCACGGTCGGCGGATTCATCGTCCTGTTCGCCATGATGGCCGCCATGTCGTATCTGCCGACCTATTTCCAACTGGCGCACGGTATGGGCGCCACCGCGGCGGGATATATGGAAGTGCCCATGTCCATCGCGTATCTTGTAGCATCGCTGTTTTCCGGTGCGTTGATCGCCAAAAGCGGCAAATACAAGAAACTCATGGCGGCGAGTTTCCTCATAGCCACCATCGGAGCGCTCGCCTTGTGCACGCTGCGTGCCGAAACATCGCCATACATCGCATGCGCGTATATGAGCGTGCTCGGCTTCGGCATGGGACTTAGTTTCGAGATTCTGGTGCTCATCGTGCAGAATGAGTTTCCCGCCGCGGTCGTAGGCACGGCCACAAGCGCCACGAACTTCTTCCGTGAGATCGGCACCACGCTCGGCACCTCGGTCGCGGGAGCGATCTTTACCGGCAATCTCACCCGTC
>CAVBVU010000181.1:0-2843 GCA_963598975.1 Anaerovoracaceae bacterium | reverse complement strand
TTTGAATGTTCTTCGTTGCCCATGCGTCGTACCCGGCACCGTTGGACACCACTACCTGGGCCTTCTGCAATGAGGCCATATCGGAGGTGCTCGGTTCGAAGCCGTGGGCGTCGACGCCGGTTAACGAAAGAATCGACGAGACGTTCACGCAGTCGCCGCCGATCTGTTCGGCAAGGGAGCCCCATTGGTTGACCGATGCCACCACTTCGATCGGTTCGGTCTGTTCCGTGGAAGAGGATTGCGTCGTGTCGGATTCGTCCGAGGACATGTTCCCGAAGCAGGAGGCCGTGCCGAACACCATGCACAGGACCATTCCCATGGCAAAGGCTCGCAGGGCGGAATGATGATGCGAACGCATACGGAATCTGCCTTCTTCCTGACTCTCGAATCATGTTCATCTCATAAATACCGATGTGATAAACGACTGAAACCAAGATAGCCTACGATACAAGCAAAAGCCAATACAGTCACATCGAACCAAGGGGAGGAGTCCGCATGGCAGTAAAGATCGACGGAAAAATGGTGTCGGCGAAGATCAAGGAAGATCTTGCGCGCAGAGTCGCGGAGCTCAAGGCGAAGGGCGTGAATCCCGGCCTTGGCACCATCCTTGTGGGAGCGGATCCCGGCTCCGTCAAATATGTGGCCGGCAAACATGCGGATTGCGCCGAAATCGGAGTGAACTCCATCAAGAGGGAGCTCCCTGAGGATGCGACCTTCGAACAGATCGCGCAGGTGGTGCGTGAGCTCAACGACGATCCCGACTGCACCGGATACATCGTGCAGCTTCCGTTGCCGAAGGGCATCGACGAGAACGCCATCATCGATCTGATCGATCCCAAGAAGGACGCCGACGGCATGCATCCGTACAATCTCGGCGAACTGGTGTTGCATGCACGCGGCGAAATCACCACTCCGCTGCCGTGCACCCCGCGAGGCGTGATCGAACTGCTCAATGATTACGGCATCGACCTGGATGGCAAGGAAATTTGTGTGCTTGGCCGTGGCATCACCATTGGACGCACCATCGGACTCATGCTCACCCGCAAGGAGGTGAACGCCACCGTCACACTGTGCCATACCGGCACCAAGGATGTGCATGAGCACATGCGCAGGGCCGATGTGATCGTCGCGGCCATGGGCTGCGCGGGATTCGTCAAGCCGGAAGACATCAAGGAAGGTGCGGTCCTCGTGGACGTCGGCGTCTCTCGTGTGTTCGACGAGGAAGCCGGGCGCTACCGCGTCAAGGGAGATGTTGACAAGGCCTGTTACGAAAAGGCCTCCGCGTACACTCCGAATCCCGGCGGGGTCGGCCCCATGACCAGGGCCATGCTGCTGGAGAACGTCGTGGAAATGGCTGAGCGCGCGTGATTCGACGCGTAGCGTACGGAGTTGTCGACACGCCCGAATTTTTGTGCACGGCTCCTTGTAAACTTAGCTCTTGCGTGTGCTACAGGTATGCGAATAACTGAAGAACGATTTTATCCATCCACTATTTGTAAGAAACCACATTAATGGCAGAGAACAATAACGAAGTCGCAAAGGTCGCCATCAACGATATCGGCACCGAAGAAGACTTCATCCAGGCAGTCGATTCCACCATCAAGAACTTCGATGATGGTGATCTGGTCGAAGGTACCGTCGTCAAGGTCGATCACGACGAGGTCCTGCTCGACATCGGCTACAAGACCGAGGGCGTCATCCCCTCCCGTGAGCTTTCCATCAAGAAGGACGTCGATCCTGACGAAGTCGTCGAGGTCGGCGACACCATTGAGGCTCTTGTCGTCACCAAGGAAGACAAGGAAGGCCGTCTGATTCTGTCCAAGAAGCGTGCTCAGTACGAGCGTGCCTGGGGCGACATCGAGAAGATCAAGGAAGCCGATGGCGTTGTCGAAGGTACCGTCATCGAAGCTGTCAAGGGTGGTCTTATCGTCGACATCGGTCTGCGTGGCTTCCTGCCGGCATCCCTGGTCGAGATGCGCCGCGTCCGCGACCTGTCCCCGTACATCGGCCAGAAGATCAAGGCCAAGATCCTCGAGCTCGACAAGAACCGCAACAATGTGGTCCTGTCCCGTCGCCAGTACCTCGAGGAGACCCAGTCCGAAGTTCGCGAGACCTTCCTGTCCCAGCTCAAGAAGGGCCAGATTCGCGAAGGCGTCGTGTCCTCCATCGTCAACTTCGGTGCATTCGTCGATCTGGGCGGTGTTGACGGCCTGATTCACGTTTCCGAGCTGTCTTGGAAGCACATCGACCACCCGTCCGAGGTCGTCAAGGTCGGCGACAAGGTCACCGTTGAGGTTCTCGACGTTGATCTCGATCGCGAACGCATCTCCCTGTCCCTCAAGGCAACCCAGGAAGATCCGTGGCAGCGTTTCGCCCGCACCCACGTTCCCGGCCAGATCGTCAAGGGCAAGGTCACCAAGATCGTTCAGTTCGGTGTCTTCATCTCCGTCGAAGACGGCATCGAAGGCCTCGTGCACATCTCCGAGCTGGCCAACCGCCACGTGGAGAACCCGGAGACCGTCGTCAAGCCGGGCGAAGAGGTGTTCGTCAAGGTGATCGACGTTGATCTCGATCGTCGCCGCATCTCCCTGTCCCTCAAGCAGGCCAACGACTCCGTCGATCCGGCTTCCGAGGACTTCGATCCGGCTCTGTACGGCATGCCGGCAGAGTACGACGAGCAGGGCAACTACAAGTATCCGGAAGGCTTCGACCCGGCAACCAACGAGTGGATCGCTGGTTACGAGAAGCAGCGTGAGGAGTGGGAGTCCCAGTACGCCGCCGCTCACGATCTGTGGGAGCAGCACAAGGAATTCGTTGCCAAGGAACTTGAGAACGCTGAGGCT
>CAVBVU010000180.1:0-3052 GCA_963598975.1 Anaerovoracaceae bacterium | reverse complement strand
TGCACGTAGACTTCGAACATCAGCCCTCGGTCTTCTGCGCTGCGCGAATCTTGTCTTTCGTGTCACGGTCGTTGCCCGCTTCTCCGGTGGAAAGCGCCGCGATAAACGCCTCCTGCGGCACCTCGACATGGCCAAGCATCTTCATACGCTTCTTACCGGCCTTCTGCTTCTCGAGCAGCTTGCGTTTACGGGAGATGTCACCGCCGTAGCACTTGGCGAGCACGTCCTTACGCAAGGCACGGATGTTCTCTCGCGCGATGATCCTGGAACCAATGGCCGCCTGAATCGGAATCTCGAACTGCTGGCGTGGAATGAGTTCGCGCAACTTCTTCGTCATCATCACACCGTAGGAATACGACTTGTCTTTGTGTACGATGGCGCTGAACGCGTCGACCTTCTCGCCTTGGATGAGGATGTCCACCTTCACCAGATCGGCGGACTGCTCGCCGTCCTCATGGTAGTCAAGGGACGCATATCCCTTGGTGCGGCTCTTCAGCTGGTCGAAGAAGTCGAAGACGATTTCAGCCAGAGGAATGCGGTAATGCATCTCCACACGGTCGGCGGAGATATATTCCATGGTTCCCATCTGGCCACGATGGTCTTGACACAGGTCCATGACCGCGCCGATGAATTCCTTCGGCGTGATGATGTCGGCCGCCACCATGGGCTCCACGATCTTCTTGATCTTGCCTTCCGGGAACTCGCTCGGATTGGTCACACGGTGCACGCTGTTGTCTTCCGCGGTGACCTCGTAGGGAACGTTCGGAGCCGTGGAGATCAGATCGAGGTTGAATTCACGGCTCAGACGCTCGGTCACAATCTCCATGTGCAACAGTCCAAGGAAACCGCATCGGAAACCGAATCCCAGCGCCACGGAGGTCTCGGGCTCGTAAATGAGCGCGGCATCGTTGAGCTTGAGCTTGTCGAGTGCCTCCCTCAATTCCGGATACTGCGCGTTGTCAATCGGGAACAGGCCCGCGTAGACCATCGGCCGCGGATCCCTGTAGCCGCTGAGCGGTTCCGTGGCCGATTTCGCGGCGGATGTGATCGTGTCGCCCACCTTGGACTGGCTTACGTCTTTCGCACCGGTGATCACATATCCGACCTCGCCCGCGCCAAGGGCCTTGGTGGGCATCATATCCGGGCTGATCACGCCGATCTCAATTGGATCGTGCGTCATGCCAATGCCCATCATGTGCAGCTTCTCACGGGAACGCAGTTCACCGTCGACCATACGGATGTAAGTGACGATTCCCCTGTAGGAGTCGTAGACGGAGTCGAAGATCAGCGCACGTGCCGGCGCATCAGCGTCGCCTTTCGGTGCGGGAACGTCGGTCACGATACGGTCGAGCAGCTCGGCGACGCCTTCGCCCGTCTTGCCGGACACACGCAGCACCTCGGAAGGATCGCAGCCGATCAGCCCGGCGATCTCCTCCGCATGCTTGTCGGGCTCGGCGCTGGGAAGATCGATCTTGTTCAGCACGGGGATGATGGCCAGATCATGGTCGATGGCCATATACAGGTTCGACAACGTCTGCGCTTCGATGCCCTGTGTTGCGTCGACGAGCAGCACCGCTCCCTCGCACGCCGCAAGGGCACGGGAAACCTCGTAGGTGAAGTCGACATGCCCCGGGGTATCGATCATGCCAAGTGTGTATTCGACGCCGTCGAACGTCCAAGGCACGCGCACCGCCTGCGATTTGATGGTGATGCCGCGTTCCTGCTCGATGTCCATACGGTCGAGGAATCGGTCGCGCATCTCACGTTCCGGCACGATGCCGCTGAGCTGCAGGATACGGTCCGCCACCGTCGATTTTCCATGGTCGATATGCGCGATGATGCAGAAATTGCGAATCAACGACTGATCGGTGAAACCGGGCTGGTTATGCTGCTGGCCCACGCCATCCTCCTCCTGAAATATTCAACGCAAACGATTCTATCCGTTACTATCGGCAGTGTGTGCCGCGACACTCACAGGCCTGTTGGCGATTTATCCGCGTGCCATGTTATCATCTTCGTTTGTATGTCCTTATAGAAAACGTCGTTTGGAGTAATAGTGGCAAACATTAAGTCGCAGAAGAAGCGCGTTCTCACCAACGAGAAGGCCCACAAGCGTAACGTGGCCGTGAAGTCCGGTCTGAAGACCGCCGTCCGCGCTACCCGCGAAGCCATCGCCGCTGGCGATAAGTCCGCTGCCGAAGCCGCCTACAAGGTCGCAGCTCAGAAGCTCGACAAGGCTGCTGGCGCTGGCGTGATCCACAAGAACCAGGCTGCAAACCGCAAGTCCGGTCTCGCTGTGGCCATCAACGCTCTCTGAGTTTTATAAAGCTCACAGCTTATTGAGGCTCCGCAAGCATCGTCTTGCGGAGCCTCTTCCATTTCAGGAATTTTTGCCTCCGTCGGATAATCCCGTTTTCCGAACGTATCAGCGTCTAACGGCGGTCACCATCGGATTCGTCGTCCCTGGAGTCGGGATGGATGACCGGACGCTTCAGATAACGAGACTCCCCCGGTAAATATGTATTGTGCCGTACGAGAGCGCCTGGCAGCTGAATATCGAATATGACGGACAGCAGTCTCATGGCGACCATAAGAATGACAATCAGCACGTCAAGCGTCACTTCGGCGGCGAATCCCACGACTCCCGCATCGACGCCTTTGCATACCAGCACGGTCAGCACGCATCCGACGATGGACGGCACCGCATACCAGTGTTTATCCCGAATCACCATCGGCACCTCGTTGATGAGCATATCCCGAATCAGACCTCCACCGAGAGCCGTGAACATGCCAAGGAACACCGCCGTGGTTCCGGACATGTGGTACATCATCGCCTTTGACGTGCCGTTCACCGCATACAGTCCCAAAGCAAGGGCATCCAAAGTGAGCATCGACCATTTCAGCCTGTTGATTTCCGGATGGATGACCGCGACGGTGACGGAAGCCAGCAATGCGGTGATCACCAAGCCTTTGTCGGAAACACCGACCGGCGGTACCACGCCCAGAAGCACATCGCGGATAATGCCGCCTCCCAATGCGGTCAGCCATGTGG
>CAVBVU010000179.1:0-3078 GCA_963598975.1 Anaerovoracaceae bacterium | reverse complement strand
TCGTCTCCACCGTCGAAGGCGGACAGATGACCAAGGATCTGGCCATGCTCATCGGACCGGATCAGCCCTGGCTTGATACCGATGGATTCATGAACGCGTTGGATGAGAATCTTGCGAAGGCTCTGAACGAGTAACCCAAAAATACCTCTCAAAAGAACCCGAACATGCGTGCGAATCAAGCATGTTCGGGTTTTTCTCTGCCCGGCTACTACAATCAAGGGCAGTGCTGAACGCATATACACGCCCTGATGTGGAGGAAAACGGCATGATATTGCATCGCTCGACCATGATGAAGCGTCTGATCGCACTGACGGCATCGGCCGGTTTGTTGGCATCCATGTGCGCTTGCTCATCAACGAGCGACACGACGGATCAAACGTCTTCCGCAAACACCGTGAGCGAGGCCACGACGAATACCGGAAACGTGGCGATTTTCACACCGTCGGACGGCATCACCATCTCCCAGCAAACTCCACTCAGCAAATGGGAGAAGCTCGTTCCTGAAATCGTCTCGTCCTTGAAGGACGAGGGAATCGATGGGGAGAACATCACCGTCAAATCCTCGTCGAGCCTTGACAAGCAAAGCCAAAGCGTGCAGGACTACGTGGTAAACCATGTGAATGAGACCACCGAGAAACAATCCGATCAGGGCAAAACCACCTTGGTGGTGGCGCCAGTAGCGCAGACTCCCGATTCCGACAGACAATACGGCGATTACGCAGGCCACGCCATCAGTTGGGATTCCGATTCCTCCGATGAAGACGAACAGGCGTACACCCAGGCCGCGGAACGTCTTGTCTCCGCCCTGCAGCTCGCACAGAACGAGGGCATGGAGGTTGTGCTGGTCTCCAATACGCTCGCCGGCTATACGCCCGACGTGTACGTTCCCATGATCACCGCGGAGCAAATCGGGGAACTGCAAGCTCAGAAACTCGTCGAAAAGCTCAAACTCGATACGACAAGCTCCGATAATCCTAAATATCTTGAGGTGCTTTTGCCATACGACAAGGACGGTGATGACGACACTGATTCGAATTTCGCACAATCGGTGTTCGCCGGTATCTGGAAAATCCTCGGACCGTATTTCCAGGAAGGCAAGGCCATCTCCCCTTCTGAAACGCTCACATCCTCCAGCACCAACGATGACTGGAAGAATGTGGCATTCGACGCGAGCGACGCCGAAAACATCAAGAAAACGCTCGCCGAACGGCTCGGTATGGATAAAGACCAATCCAAGCATACTCGTATCGACGGCATCATCTCCTGCAACGATTATGTGGCGGGCTATGTGACCGACGCATTGGAAAGCCTCGGATATACCGGTTCGGCCGCCGACATCAACCCTTCGATAACGATTTCCGGCATCGTCGACAGCATCACAGGCAAGAAGGATCTGAAGAAAAAGTCCGTTCCGGATCCGATCAAGGCCCCGGAATCGCAGGACAGCGAAAACAGCTCCTCCGATTCCGAGGCAAACGACGATACGCTTGAAGAGCGCAATGCACAATGGCCGATCGTCACCGGTTACGGCGCATATGTAAGCTCATTGCCGAACATCGTCGACGGAAGTCAATGGATGACGGCTTTGGAGAATCGCAGGGCACTCGCCGAAGACATAGCGCAGGTCTGCGTGCGCCTCAACACGTCCCGCAAAGTCTCCGAAATGGATTTCATGACGACAAGCGACGTGGAGGGCACGCAGGTACCAACCGTTTACGAGGATGCCCTCGCAGTAAGCGCCAGCAACCTCAAGAAGACTCTTATCGAACCAGGATACGTGTCTTTGGCGGATGCCGGACTGTAAAGCGGCCACTATCCCAACCTATTTTCTCGGAGCATAGATAACCGTATCGATCAGTGTGCGGTAATGGTCCACGACGGCTTGGCGGCGAGCCTTCATGCTTGGCGTGACCAGACCATTCTCTTCGGTGAATTCATCCGAGACGATTTCGAACTTACGGATGGATTCAGCACGGGATGCGAGCTCGTTCGCCTTGCTGACGGCACGCTCCACCTCCGCGCGAACAATCGGATTCGACGTCGCTTCGGCAAGATCAGCCACACGCTCCGCGCCCTTTGATTCAAGCCACAGGTTCGTTTCGTTCAAATCAAGTGAAATGATCGCCGCAATGAACGGTTTGCGATCTCCTACCATCACACACTGGCTGACCACCGGAGACGTCATGATTGAAGCCTCCATCTCCAGCGGGGAAACGTTTTTACCTCCCGCCGTGATGATCAGGTCCTTCTTACGTCCCACGATGGAAACGAAACCCTCATCATCGATGGAGCCAAGATCTCCCGTATGCAGCCACCCATCCACGATCTGCTGCTTGGTGACATCAGGATTGTTGTGGTAGCCCGCACAGACCGCCGGACTCTTGATGCATAGTTCGCCGTCTTCGGCAACGCCCATGGTCACGCCTTGCAATGGCAGACCAATGGTACCGATCTTGTAGCCGGAAGTCGGATTGACACTGGATGGCGCACAGGTTTCGGTCATCCCGTACCCTTCCAAAAGCGGCAGACCGACACCGTTGAAGAAGTGCGCTATGGAGGAATCAAGCGGCGCGCCCCCGGAAACGGCGTATTCCACATGGCCGCCGAACACATCCATAATCGAGGAATACACCATCTTGTTGTACAACGCGTGCCTCAGATTGAGCGTGAACGGGATGCCTTCACCAGACTGCTGCGCGTACGACCAGTCCTTCGCAACCTGTGTGGCGCCTGCGAACACACGGCCCTTGAAACCAGCTCCGGCTTTCTGTGACGCGGCATTATAGATCTTTTCGAAAATTCTTGGAACGGCAAGAATGAACGTCGGCTGGAACGCTTTGAAATCAGCCAGGATCGTCTTCAAGTCGTTCGAGAGACCTAGTGTGACGTTTCCAGCGAAGCAGAAGAACTGCATATACCGGGCGAACACATGCGCCAGAGGCAGGAACAGCAGCAGACGACGGTTCGGCTTCATGGCTATGTCCGGCATGGAGTGGATTCCGGAATACGTGATGAACACAAAGCTGGAATGAGTCAGCTCAACGCCTTTCGGAACACCGGTCGATCCGGATGTGTAGA
>CAVBVU010000178.1:0-3082 GCA_963598975.1 Anaerovoracaceae bacterium | reverse complement strand
CTTCCTCCACCACGCGCAGGGTTTCCTGGAAATCCTCTTCCGTCTCTCCCGGGAATCCTACGATGATATCCGTGGAGATCTGCGCATCCGGCATCGCTTCACGAATCTTGCGCAGAATATCAAGGAACTTCGCGGAACGATACGAACGACGCATCGCACGCAGTATCTTGTCGGAACCCGACTGCAGCGGAAAATGCAGCTGATGCATGACGTTCGGGGTTTCAGCCATCGCCGCAATGACGTCATCCGTGAATGCGGCCGGATGCGGGGATGTGAACCGCACGCGTTCCAATCCTTCGATCTCGCCACATGCACGCAGCAGCTTGGAGAAGGCGAAACGGTCTCCGATGCCGTAACCGAACGAATTCACGTTCTGCCCAAGCAACGTGACCTCCTTGGAGCCCTCATCCACACACTGGCGGATTTCCGCGAGGATGTCTCCCGGACGGCGATCGTGTTCCTTACCACGGGTGGTCGGAACGATGCAGAACGTGCACGTGTTGTTGCAGCCCACGGAAATGGCCACCCAGCTCGTCACCTTCGACGCACGGTCGGTGGGAAGCTGGCTGGGGAAATAGTTGAGCTCCTCCTTGACCTTGACCTGCGCATGGCCTTCGATACGGGCCTGGTCAAGCAGCTGCGGCAGGGAGCCGATGTTCTTGGTACCGAACACGGCATCGACCCACGGGGCCTTTTTGGCGATCTTCTCACGGTCAAGCTGGGCCATGCAACCGCCGACCGCGATCTGCAGATTCGGACGTTCCCTCTTCATCTCCGCCCACAATCCGATGGTGCCATACATGCGTTCGGCCGCATTCTCACGCACCGCGCACGTGTTCATGACGATCAGGTCGATGTCGTGGTCCATGTACTGCTCTTCCGTGGCCGGCACATACCCACTGTCTTCAAGAACACCGGCGATACGCTCGGAATCATGCACATTCATCTGGCATCCGAGCGTATGCACATAGAACACTCCCCTACCGCGCGACGAGGTGGTTCCAGCAGCCGTCTCAGCCAGTTTCGAGGCGCGCTCCGCCTCGGTCATCATGTCTTCATTCATAACGCACCATGCTATCGGCAGGTAGGCCCATACCTCGCGAAAGCCCGCCGAGAAACAGCCCATTAGTGCCGATATGGTGAAGTTCGGGCATTGTTTTCAAGGTTTTCCAGTTTCCTTTAACCCGAACCCATCTCATATTGGGTACACTGATGCCCGTGATACTTGACAGACAGAACCGCATCAACACCACCGAGCTCAAAGCCCGACTGCAGCACGTCGGTTTCGAAGACGAAGGATTGGCCACCGACCAGATCACCGAATTCATCGATCAGATGCAGGTGTATGAGGGCGCGATGTACGAAATCAGCACCAAGTTGGAAATCCTCGATTCGGAATTCCAAGTGCGTTTCGCCCACAATCCGATCCATCATATGGAGCGTAGGCTCAAGTCGGTCAATTCAATCCTCGGCAAACTCAAACGCCGTGGTTTGCCGATCAACGTCGACGTGATCAAGGACAATCTCTTCGACGTGGCCGGCGTACGCGTGATCTGCAATTATCGCGACGACGTATATTCCGTATCGAACTATCTTTCGGCCCAGAACGACATCCAGGTATTACGCGTCAAGGATTACATTCAAAAACCCAAGCAGAACGGGTACCGTTCCCTGCATGTGATCTATGCGGTGCCGGTGTTCCTTTCTTCAGGACCGCACTACACGCCGGTGGAGGTGCAGTTCCGCACAATCGCCATGGATTACTGGGCAAGCTTGGAACATGCTCTGCGATACAAGACCGATCTGCCGGACATGAAGCTGAACGAGCATTCACAGACGCTGCTCGATTGTGCACGCAGCCTGCAGAACATCGAAACGCAGATGCAGAACATCCATCGAGACATCAACCGCGCGCCGCAAGTGGGTGAGGCCCCGAAAGAGAGTTGACGTCAAAATCCTCGCAAAGAAGCCGAAGGCACCGCATTCCACGGCGACTTCGGCTTCTTGCCATCACCCCGCTACGCAACGGGGAACGAGGACCGCTACTCGCAACGCAACGCTTCGACAGGATCCTTCTTGCTGGCGCTTCTGGCGGGCAACAGACCTGCAGCGACGGTAAGACCTATCGAAATCGCAATGAGCGCGACGGCATCATACCAAGGCAGGCTCATGACGCTCGGCACGTAGTACGCGTTGGCGACAAATATATTGATGGGAACGCTCACGACGGTGACGACCGCAATGGCGAAGACCCCTGCGATCGCGCCCTCGATGAAGGTTTCCGCGTTGAACACCCTGGCTATGTTTCGCTTGGACGCGCCGATGGCTCTCAGAATGCCGATCTCCTTGTTTCGTTCAAGGACCGAAATGTAGGTGATGATGCCAATCATGATCGAAGAAACCACAAGGCTGATGCTCACGAAGGCGATGAGCACCAAGCTGAACATGTTCACGATGCTGGTGATCGAACCCATGAGAACCCCCATGTAATCGGAGTATGAGATGGCCTTGCTCTCTTCTCCGTGGGCCTTGGCTTTCTCGTTATAATCGTTGATATGCGAGATCACACGTTCTTTCGCGTCGAAGTCCTTGGGATAGATCTTCACGGATTGCGGTTTGTTCTTGTCGGCATAGCCCAGCGTCAACAGATTATTGTCGTAAGTAAGAGTGCTCGCCTTTGAATAGCTCGATATGAGCGACGCAAGATCGGAAGAGTCCATCTTGAGGGTGATGGCGGCGGCGATTGCATCGTTATCGATGGAAAAAGCGGACTGCAACTTGGAAAGGTCGCCGCTTAACTGTGATGTGGCGGCCGTCATCTTACTGGCCATCTGAGATGCGACCGAATCCATGACCTTCGTCAGATTCGCCTTCACCTGAGCGGAAAGCTCATTCGAGATCTTCTCGGTCATCTGCGTGGTCATGTCGGATACCGCCTGCTGAAGATACGGCGCAAAAGTGTTCTGCATGTAGTCGATCAGCACCTGCTCCATCTTCTCGGCAAAAAGTTCTCCTCCGATGACCACAATCTGTCGACGGATCTCCTTGGCCTCTTCGTTTTCGGACAGGTATGTCTTAAAGG
>CAVBVU010000177.1:0-3091 GCA_963598975.1 Anaerovoracaceae bacterium | reverse complement strand
ATCTTCGCCGCGTCGTCGATGAAACCGTCAACCGCGCGCGACCGTATGCAATCGAAGTTGGCGATGCCCGTTTCGTTGATCGCACGTTTGAGACGCGCCAACGTACCCTGGGCACCGGCCGTTACGGTCACCGCATAACCGGCTTCAAGCAATCCTTCGATGCCGGAAGCGGCCCTCTCCTCGCTGCCGCGGAATTCGCCCGGATTGACCGCGTCAAGCTGAAGGTGACCTTCCCGCGTGGAATCCACACCGAAACCGGTGAGTTTCCATACGTCGTGACGGGAGAAGACCAAGGATGCGACGGTTTCTTCGAAATCGTAGAAATTCGCTTGGTCGAAGGTGATCGGGGCTCCGGCTCCATGCCCGGAAGCGGCGACATGCCAACTTGCCGCGAGGAATTCATTGGCCGTCTTCGCTAAATCATCGGCGGCACGACGCAGCTTTTCAGGGTTGGAAAGCATGATCAGCGCATCGTCCGGCAGCATTTCCCGCACCGGTTCCATGGTGTCGACGAGGGCCGGTAGCAACGATTCCATGCCTTCCACCGGGATGGCGTTGGCGATGGATTCAAGCATATCGTCGGCGTTGGCGATGGAGCCGATCAACGATTTCGCGCGTTGGCGGATGTCGTCGGTCAGCTGCAGCTCACGACACGGCGTCGCCCATACCGTGGCGACGCCGTCGCCATATGTGCGCTGGTCGGATGCGTGGAATTCACGAATGGTGTCGATCTCGTCTCCGAAGAATTCGATACGCACCGGATGGGGCAATGTGGGCGGGAACACGTCGATGATTCCTCCACGCACCGCGAATTCTCCACGGTCCATCACCAGATCGACGCGCGTATAGGCATTCTCGACCAATCGTCTGGACGCCTCGTCGAGCGCGAGCTCCTCGCCTTGGGAGAAGACCAGCGGTTCGATGTCACCCAGTCCGGCCACCACCGGCTGGATCAGGGAACGTACTGGCATGACGAGAATCCGGATGGGACCGAACATATCGCTGCCGTTCCGTGGATGCTTCAGCCTGCGGAACACCGCCATACGGCTCGCCACCGTGTCCGCTCGAGGGGAAAGCCTTTCATGCGGCAGCGTCTCCCAAGCCTCAAGCTGCGCGACGTCATTCGGATTCCCGGCATACCAGGAACGAACCGCCTCAACCGTTTCCTCGGCCTCACGCCCGGAAGCCACTACCAATACCACGGTTCGACTGCCGGACGCTCCTGCGGCCAGCGCCGGACGCAAGCCTTCTGGAACCCCGACCGTGATGCTGGGATCCACGTCGGACTGCGGAGGTTCGATTTCCCCGGAAATCAACGCACGGAAATCCTCATCCGTTTCAAGAACGTCCAGGATGCCCGACAGGGAACCTGCCGTCGATACCGACTCAGCGGCCATTGAACTGCTCCTGGGCCTTGGCGAGACCATCGAAGATGATGCTTTCCGCCGCATCCGCACCGTCGGCGAGGAATTCAGGCAGCTGCTTGCGCTGGTCCGGTCCGAATCCGCCCAGCACCCAGTTTACGGTGTTGTCATGCGCGCGGGCACCACGCTGTGCGTGGCCGACGCCCATACGCACACGGGAGTACTTCGGCGTTCCCAACGAACGGTCGATGGATTTGATGCCGTTATGACCGCCTGCGGAGCCGCCTGCCTTGACTTTGATGCGACCGAAATCAAGATCCATGTCGTCATGAATCACCACGATACGGTTCGGCTCGATCTGGTAGTAGGAGCTGATGGACGCGATGGCGTTGCCGGAATCGTTCATATACGTCAGTGGCTTGGCCAGGAAGAATTTGACGTTACGTCCCGACAGGTTCATCACACCCTTGCCGAGCATCGCCAACCCCTTGTGGTCGGAGAAGTTGACGGACCAACGTTGCGCGAGAAGGTCGGCCGCCATGAATCCCATATTATGACGGGTCCCCTCGTACTTGGAGCCGGGGTTGCCCAATCCTGCGATCAGCCAAAAATCAGATGCCATCAGAGTCGTTCCATTCCGTTCGTACCATGCCGGCGCGCTTGCCTGCGCACGCGTTGACACTGCTTATAACCGCAAGGAATTGTACTTACAGGTCGAGATACCAGTAGCTCATATCGCGCATCGTTCCGGTCGAGTCAGTCGCCGCGTCGGGCATAAGACCGAACTGTGTGAATCCGAATCGTTTCATCAATGCTATCGACCTGGCATTGTCGGCGAAGATGATCGCACAGGCCTTGCGCATATTACGTTTCGCACATTCATCAAGCAGTGTCGTCAACGTATAGGTTCCCACACCCCTACCCTGCCATGCGGGGTCAATGTAATAGGCAAGATCGGTGACGCCATCGTATCCCGCGCGATCGTAAAACACGGAAAGCGCGCTGAATCCGACGATTCGCTCGTCTCCATCGTCCTTTGCCGTGATGATGAACACCGCATAAGGGTCATGATGGGAATCGACCCACCGCTTACGCTGGTCGTATGTGCGGGGCGTGGTGTCGGCCGATGAGCCGCCTGCGATGACGGCTGCGTTATAGATATCGGTAATCGCCTGAATGTCGGCTTCCGTTGCGGGACGGTAGGAATATTCGCTCATGGCGCCAAGCATACAAAACACTCCCGTATATGGCGGGGGCCGACCCCATTAGGAGCCGGCCCCCGCCATGCGCTACATCACAACGAGACTACTGTTCAAGTTCGAGAGCCTTGTTCAGCGCCTCCTGCAACTGTTGCTGCGCCTCACCATAGGCGCTCCAGTCTCCGTTCTTCATCGCGGCATCGGCATCCTTCATGGCTTGGGCCGCGTCGTTGAGCGCGCTCTTGAGCTCGGCACTCGAATCCGTGGATCCCGATTGACCGTTTGTGGAGTCACTTGTGGAGTCGCTCTTGGCATCCGATCCGGAATTCGTCTTGTTCGAAGTACTGGTTTCCGCTGCGTTTTCGGCGTCTCCGGCCGATGCGCCGGAATTGCCTCCAAACACCTGGTCAAGCGCCTCGTCGAGGGTATCCGCGAATCCGACCTGATCGCCGAAAGCGACCAGCACCTTCTTCAGCAACGGGAAGCTGGTGGATCCGGAGGATTTCACGTATACCGGCTGTACATACA
>CAVBVU010000176.1:0-3220 GCA_963598975.1 Anaerovoracaceae bacterium | reverse complement strand
GGAATATTTCGCCTGAGTCAATCAAGATAGCAAACGAGTGAGCCTTCCAGAGATTCTGGAAGGCTTATTTTGCAATTGGCACGATGTAGGCCTTTGATTGCCGATGATGCGTGTGGGTGGATATGCACGGTTTGGACTGATCCATCCATATATACTTTTGTCCGATAATGTACGTTATGTCAGAAAAGAAATGTCGAGACGCCCTCTGCAGTATGACTGCACCCAATCATCCATCCCGGCGCTTCTCCTCCGGAATCAACGAGATTCGATGCAAGCCCGTGGAAATTTCCGTATTGAGCACGTCTAGATATCGTCCGTGATTTTCTGGTTGACCTTGCTGTTGACCCTGCGGTACATCTCGCTTTTCATTCCGTTACGAGCCTGCAGATACATGAAAACGATTTCCGCCGCAATCAGAACGACCATCAATGCCGCCGACGGCCATCCGACCTGCTCGTAGAACTGCTGGAACTTATCAGAGAATCCGTCCTTGAATATTCTGTATATCGGATATGGAAGCGCTCCGATCACCAGAGACGTAAAATGCAATGCGACGACCGACCATGGTACGGGATATACGTAACATTCTTTTTTTGAGAAAAGGTTTCCGCGAATCGCGCTAATCGAACAAATGTTCACCGCAATGACGGCCGCGATGATCCACAACAGTGCCGGAAGAACGTTCATCATGCTCCACTCCCCTTCGTTGTAATCGGATTGCATCGTACCAATCCTTCGTCACATATGCCACCATCATGCTGCTGAATGGACTCTGCGTCTTGACGCGAGACGCTTCCGCTTATGCATCATGTCAATTTCATCAATCGCGCCCGAGGCAATGTGCGAATCGACGAGATCGACATATTCCTCATCGTCGAGCGCCTCCCTGATTTGGTGCCACAATGAGCCTACGGACACGCCGAATACCGCTTTGCCGTCTTGCAACAGGGCTACCATCTGTTCCCCATCCGTGCATTCATGCACTTCATTGCCGTCGCACATGATGGTAATCCCTTCGAGTTGATCCGAAGTTCTTTGCATGAGAAAGCCGATGGCCGTGGTCACATTCTGAAGATTGACCCCCGTATCCAACAGCCGCTTTGAGACTGCCAGAATCACCACATCCCTGAACGAATACAGCCTCCTGGATCCCGAACCATGCGAAGGCGTTATGGATGGCTCCACAATCTGTTTGCGTGCCCAATAGTCAAGTTGCCTGTACGTAATGCCGGCGATTCTCGACGCGACCACGCCTCGGTATCCGCGCGTGGCATACGTATCGGGAACCTCGAACAACTCCCCTTGCTCAGCCCGTCCTGCATGCTCAGACGACGTCATCATTGACGATGCCCCGTTCATCGCGTCCTCCCCCATGAAAACGCCGCTTCTCGTACACAGACGCCCATGAGTGTCCGCAACTACTCATGGGCGCAAAAGCATCCGTCAGGCTATAACCACTTTATTGGTGAAATACACCAGACGGAATTTACCAATCATAATTTCATCGCCGGTTCTCAATGCGGCCTGGTCCACGCGCTGTCGGTTCACGTACGTACCGTTCAGGCTTCCGGCATCGATCACGCAAAAACCGTTGTTAATCCTGCGGAACACGGCATGTGAACGAGAAACCGTGGAATCGTCGAGAA
This sequence comes from Anaerovoracaceae bacterium, assembly GCA_963598975.1. Classification (GTDB taxonomy): domain Bacteria; phylum Actinomycetota; class Actinomycetes; order Actinomycetales; family Bifidobacteriaceae; genus Bifidobacterium. The sequence continues at coordinate 1,574 of CAVBVU010000176.1, read as the reverse complement.
TGATATCGGAATTCGAATCACGACCAACTGTGATTTCATCCTCGTCAAGCAGATAGCGTGAGCCCGACATCGCTCCCCTGGCGGAGATCAACAACGCCGTGCCGTCCGCAAGACGCAGGATCGTATCGAGGTCCTCCTTCGTCAGAGGACGATCTCCAGTGGAAGTAACCGGCACTGTTGTGATTGCAGGAAGACCGATAATGGTCGTTTCGCCTGCGCTTGGAATCGGATCAGTCATAAATACCATTGTAACCATTACCCTTGCACATGGCCTGCATTGACCTCGTCATGGTCACGAATCATACACCGTGCAAGGCGTTTAATTCTCTTTCCTATCTATGACCGACACGAATTCATCATGAGGTAGCATGTCGTCATAACTGCGCCAGCGCCTCTCAAGTTCCCGATTCGCTTCATCATGCTGCTTCTGCCCCAAACTGGCATATGCTTTCAGTTCATTCGGGCCCATATCTTTGACCGGCTGGTTCAGATTCAACGATTCGTTATTCACAAAGGCTCATTGTAGCGGTACGCAGACGATTTATCATCACGCTCCCCCAAAAAGGAACATGCCGTCTTAATCGAAGAAGAAAAGGGTAATGGGCAAATAAAAAAAGCCCGGCAAACCGAGCTACAAACGTGGGTGATATAGGAATCGAACCTATGACCCCTTCCGTGTGAAGGAAGTGCGCTAGCCGCTGCGCCAATCACCCATATTGAATTGTTGAGGAACTACGTTCCAGTGGGCGATACAAGATTCGAACTTGTGACCCCTTCCGTGTCAGGGAAGTGCGCTACCACTGCGCCAACCGCCCGGGTCATACCATTCCGCAAAAAACAGAATGAGAGGTGGGTACGAGAGTCGAACTCGTCTATACGGCTTTGCAGGCCGCTGCCTAACCGCTTGGCTAACCCACCATAAAGGTCGATAATCAATCGGAACCTTAGAGCGGACAACGGGACTCGAACCCGCGGTCTCAACCTTGGCAAGGTTGCGCTTTACCAACTAAGCTATGTCCGCATGTTCCCAGCAGTTCACTGCCTGAGCACGAGTATCTACTATAACCACATTCGCGTAAATTGCAAATCCGCGTGTCGCGGCGTTTCACGGCAGTGCGGGATATAACGGCCAATATCCGACAACAGGGCGTTTTCCTTAGAATTCAGGCATTCACCTTGGGCGGAAGCGTTAGGTGACAACGCGATTTCGTTATACATTTGAAGAGAATGTAAAGGAGACCGCAATGGCGAAGACGATTCTGATAGCCGCGTTCGAAGGATGGAATGACGCTTGCCAGTCGGCGACGAATGTCGTTCGCCATCTGTTGAAGGCATATGAGTCGCAGGAGCTTTGCCGAATCGGCAATGAGGGTTATTACGACTATCAGGCGACACGGCCTATGCTCTGCACGGTGCATGGCCGTCGCCGCATAGTCTGGCCTCAGACCAGAATCTACAACGTCGATGTCTCGCCGGAATTGCGAATCATCGCGTTGATCGCGCCTGAACCCAACTATCGCTGGGAGGAATACTGCGAAGAAGTTCTGGGTATGGCCAAGGAGCAGGAAGTGCAG
>CAVBVU010000175.1:0-3230 GCA_963598975.1 Anaerovoracaceae bacterium | reverse complement strand
TTTTATAATGCTAAAGGGTGGGGCACAGCCGGAAGGATTGGCGTTGGCGCCATATAAAACGGTTCAGGCGGCCAGATCTTCGCGGCGGGCCATGGCCTGCTCGAAGTCCTTGGTGCCGGAGAACACTTCCTGCAGCCATGGGTTCACGTGCTGCTTCTTGGCGCGGTACATGATGTAGCCGAAGGCGAGGATGTTGGCCACGAGCGCGATGAGGGAGATCGTCAGGTTCACGTTCGGGTTGTTCACCGACTGCACGGCGAACTTGGACTCATCCTGGAAGGCGGGGAACACCTGTGCGAACATGCACCAGATGGCCAGCGTGTTGGCGCGGTTCTGAATCCAGCCGCCCTTGTTCCAGAAGAAGTTGGCCACGGTCGGGGCGAGCAGCAGTGCCAGGCCGCAGTACCAGGAGTGGGTGGGCAGGCAGTTGTAGGTGTAGCAGAAGTTCCACAGATCGTAGGCCACGATGAACACCCACGTCATGTCGGGCCACAGCATGTCCTGCTTCTTCTTGGAGACGTAGATGCCGAACCAGCCGGTCATGCAGGCGATGTTGATGAGGCCGGCCACGCCGTTGAACACGTTGTGCCAGCCGCCGTACAGGGTCACGCCTTCGGTGGAGATCCAGGTGGTGCCCCATGCGCGGATGGCGGATTCGAAGTCGGAGACCACGGCGATGAGGATGTTGATGGCCACGATCACGAACGGGAAGCACTTGAACCATTCGGATTTGCCGATGCTGCCCCACTTGTATTTCAGCGCCATGAAGCCGATGCAGCCCGCGGTGGCCGCATACAGTTTCGCGTAATGGAACCAGCTGGTCATGTGCACGTAGGTCGGGTTGGTCAGCGCCCATTCGGCTCCGGCCGCGGCGGCCACGTAGATGGTGATGAAGTAGACGGTCAGGATCGCCGGAACGATCAGGAACGCCACGATTCCGCCGGTTTTGGTTCGGCGGGCCAGCTCATTGGCGCCGATCAGGCAGCCGAAAACAAGGAACCAGCCGATCCACTGGTATACGGCGGTGTCGCCATAGACTTGGAACAACATCGTTCATCCTTTCTCTCTTCGCATGTTCCGCGAAAACGGTTCGCGTCACATGTATTCGTTAAGGTGCAGCGTCTGTGCCGCGACCTGCCTGACGACGGAGTCCTCGGTGTCGGGATGCAGTCTGATCAGTGAGATCAGGCCGACGATGAGCGTGTAGAAGGTCTCGTGCTCATTGGTTATCGGCAGTCCGTGCATTTTCTCGAAATCGCGTACGGTGGACGCGCAGATGTATTCGGCGATGCGGTCGGCCGCGCGGTCGATGAACTTGATGTACAGTCCCGCGTTTCCGTCTTCGATCATGCGTTGGCTGAACGGGCCATCCTCTTTGATGAGTGACCGGGTGAGCCGTACCACGTCGTCGAGCGCTTTCGAGATGTTGCCTACCTCGCGTTGGCCATTCCACTCTTCCAGATGCGATATGACTTCGCCGATGACGTCGTCCAGAACGGCGTCGGCGACCTCGTCTTTGTCTTGGAAATAGTGGTAGAAGAGCGATCGGGTCATGCCGACGCGGTCGGCTATGTCGCTGACCGTGATCTTCGAAAAACCCTTTTCGAGGCAAATCTGGCGTGCCGCATGCACGATCTGCTGACGTCGTACGTCTCCGATCGTGACTGCCGGCTGCTTGATTGCGCTCATCGTTCTGCTCCTTCATGCGAGTGGCACCGCGCGTCTTCGCGACATATTGACACTCCGTCAATCTCTTGACGAAATCAAGTGTAATCCCAAAATTGACACCACGTCAAATTTTGCGACCAGCACTTCGCGCTCCGTGAGCGAGTCGAGCGGAACCGTTGGAAAAACAATCGCTTGCAAGGTGTGCCGTGTCGTATTTAATCGGTAGCCTAGTGACGTTACGGCGGAAGGAAAACACGATGGCATTGGCACTGTACAGAAGGTATCGTCCCGACACTTTCGAAGGCGTGATCGGGCAAGATCAGGTCACCGTTCCGCTGATGCGCGCGCTCGACGAACACAAGCTCACGCACGCCTACCTGTTCTCCGGCCCGCGAGGATGCGGCAAAACATCATCCGCGCGAATTCTCGCACGCTGCGTCAACTGCGAACAGGGACCCACTTCGCATCCGTGCGGCGAATGCGAAAGCTGTCGCGATCTGGCCACCGGAGGCCCCGGATCAATCGACGTCGTGGAAATCGACGCGGCTTCGCACAACGGCGTCGACGATGCCCGCGAACTGCGTGAACGCGCCGGATTCGCCCCCGCGCGAGACCGCTACAAGATTTTCATCCTCGACGAGGCCCACATGGTCACGCCGCAAGGCTTCAACGCGCTGCTGAAAATCGTGGAGGAGCCGCCGGAGCATGTCATGTTCATCTTCGCCACCACCGAACCGGACAAGGTGATCGGCACCATCCGCTCGCGCACCCACCATTATCCGTTCCGTCTCGTGCCGCAGGAAATCATGGGACCATACTTGGAACAGATATGCGACAACGAGAACATCGAAGCGGAACCGGGCGTGTTGCGTCTGGCCATGCGCTCCGGTGGCGGCTCCGTGCGAGACACGCTTTCCGTGCTCGACCAGTTGATGGTCGGTGCCGTGGACGGCGAGATCTCCTACGATTCCGCGGTCGCATTGCTGGGCTTCACCCCGGACGCGCTCATCGGGGAAGCCGTAGACGCCGTCGCCGACAAAAACGGCGAAGCGCTGTACGGAGTGATTCAGAAAGTCGTGGTCGGAGGATTCGATCCGCGCCGATTCGTGGAGGACCTGCTGTCCCGCGTACGCGACCTGCTGGTGCTCACGTTGGGAGGGGAGCACGCCGAAAGCGTGCTTTCCGACGGTGCCGCGGCCGAAAACATGGACGATCTGCGCCGACAGGCATCCTCGCTGGGATTGGCCGCGCTCGCTTCCATGGCCGATACGATCAATGCGACGCTCGCCAATATGAACGGCGCCATTTCGCCGCGCATGCGATTGGAACTCCTCGCGGCCCGCCTGCTGGCCGGACGTGAGGAGAACTCCGGTTCCGTAACCGCCGGTGATGCGCCGACCTCCGGCATGCCCGTTCCCGCGGTTTCGGGCGATTCCGTTGCCTCCGCACAATCCGGCTCGCAGCGTCCGTCCATGGCCGGCTCCCGACGACGGGCCTCCCAAGGCGCTTCTGACCAGCCGGCTTCCGTCCAACCCGTTGCTGCTCAGCCCGTACGTTCCGTA
>CAVBVU010000174.1:0-3247 GCA_963598975.1 Anaerovoracaceae bacterium | reverse complement strand
CCCGCCTGTTTGCGTCGGTATGAGGATGGTTGGGGTGCTGGAGTATCTCCATATTGACGTAAACCCGTCCGTTTGCGTCGGTATGGGAATGGTTGGGGTGCTGGAGTATTCCCGTATCGACGTAAACCCGCCTGTTTGCGTCGGTATGGGAATAGTCGGCATGCCGAAGTATCCCCGTAGCGACGCAAGCGTCCCTGTATGCGGCGTTACGGCCTGAACGGCTGGATGATGCGGCCAACGCAATCGAGGCGTTCCGCAGTCGATGGACTGTTGGACACACATTTGGGCATACGGCCCCAGAACAACCCCAGAAAACACAACCCCAGAGAACCACCTCATCGAACCCGGCCACAAAACAAAAAGAAAGACCCGCCGAAGCGGGCCTTCCTTCCAAGAATCCGAGAACAGAATCGCTGCACAACAACATCGTCGTAACGGTAAGTCTATCCAATGCCCGTTCAACGTAACGACCTATCTTGGCCATACACTCTTTGTGGGCTCTGCTCTTCGGTTGTTCTTGTACTTCGTAATTATGCTCACTATCGGAGCAATCGCAAACCGGAACGCGCGGATGTTCCGTATTTATCCAAACTGTTTCTTTTCGATTGCAGAAATCGCAGAAAATGCATCATCGTGTGCGAATCAAACAGCGTGTTTGTTTGAATGCGTTCGTTTCAGCCATAAAAACGGCGTGTCGCCACAGCGTTTTCCCCAACTTCTTCAAAACAGACAGCCAAATGTAAACTCCCTCTAAATTCTGCGGACTTTTGCGAGATTTCAATCCATCAAAGGAATAAAGTAGAACACTATGGCACAGATTTTTGACGCACCCTCGAAGGCGATCCTGCGCAGCCAGATAGCTGAGCACATCGCCGAAACAGACAAGAACGACAAGCGGGAGCTGCAAGCCGGCGAAGAGCCGCTTCCCAACGACCGCTTCTTCGACCGCGAGTTGAGCTGGCTGAAGTTCAACAAGCGAGTCCTCGAACTGGCCCAGGATGAGGACCTGCCGATCATCGAACGCGCGAGCTTCGCCGCGATCTTCGCGAACAACCTCGACGAGTTCTTCATGGTCCGCGTGGCCGGCCTCAAGCGCCGCATCGACACCGGCATCGCGGTCACCGCGGCGTCGGGCCTGAGCCCCCGCCAGCAGCTGCGCGCGATCAGCGAACAAGCCCACCGTTTGCAGGAAGAGCACGCCCACTACGTGATCGACCACATCCTGCCGGATCTGGCCAAGGAGAAAATCGTCCTGCTGAGCTGGGACAAGCTCACCGCAGCGGAACAGGAACGTCTTTCGCGCTACTACCGCCAGCAGGTGTTCCCCGTCCTGACGCCGCTCGCAGTGGATCCGGCCCACCCGTTCCCGTACATTTCCGGCGGTTCCATCAACCTCGCCGTGCTGGTGGAGAATCCGACTTCCGGAAAGTCCCACTTCGCACGTGTGAAGATCCCTGGAAACCTGAACCGTCTCGTGCCGGTCGACGACATGACCGATGACGATTCCACCGAGGTCCGCTACGGCTTCATCACCATGGAGAACCTGATCATCGCCCACCTGGAATCCCTGTTCCCGGGCATGATCATCAAGGAGGCCCGTTCCTTCCGAGTGACCCGTAACGAAGACATCGACGTTGAAGAGGACGATGCCGAGAACCTGCTCAACGCCATGGAGAAGGAACTGCTGCGCCGTCGTTTCGGACCGCCGATCCGTCTGGAAATCTCCGATGAGACCAGCCCGTTCCTCTCGCAGCTACTCGCCGACCAGCTGCGCGTGAGCGCCGACGAGGTGTACCGTCTTCCGGCCCCGCTCGACGCGACCGTGCTGTTCGAGCTCGGCGGCATCGACCGTCCGGACCTGAAGTACCGTTCCTTCGTGCCGACCACGAACCGTCAGATCGCCGAGGTGGAATCGTCCCGCGCGCAAGACATCTTTGCAGCGATTCGTGAGCGCGATATCCTCCTGCATCACCCGTACGATTCGTTCTCTACCTCGGTTCAGGCGTTCCTAGCGCAGGCCGCCGCCGACCCGAAGGTGCTGGCCATCAAGCAGACGCTGTACCGCACGTCCAGCAACTCGCCGATCATCGACGCGCTCGTCGACGCCGCCCATGCCGGCAAGCAGGTGCTCGCCCTGGTTGAGATCAAGGCACGTTTCGACGAGGACGCCAACATCGCGTGGGCCCGCAAGCTCGAACGCGCGGGCGTGCACGTGGTGTACGGCATCGTCGGTCTGAAGACACACTGCAAGCTGAGCCTTGTGGTCCGCCAAGAAGCGGACGGACTTCGCCGCTACTGCCACGTCGGCACCGGAAACTACAACCCGAAGACCGCGCGAATCTACACCGATCTGGGCATTTTGACCTGCGATCCGGTCGTCGGCCAAGACATGACCCGACTGTTCAACCAGCTGTCCGGCTACGCTCCGAAGTCGAGCTTCCACCGTCTTCTGGTCGCGCCGCGAACCGTTCGTTCCGGCCTGATCCAGCGCATCCGCCGTGAGGAGGACGCCGCACGCGCCGGCAAGGAAGCATGGATCAAGATCAAGGTCAATTCCGTGGTTGACGAGAAGACCATCGACGCACTGTACCGCGCAAGCCAAGCCGGCGTGAAGATCGACATCGTGGAACGCGGCATCTGTGCGCTCAAGCCGGGCGTTCCGGGACTGTCGGAAAACATCCGCGTGCGTTCCATCCTTGGTCGTTTCCTTGAGCACAGCCGAATCTACGCATTCGCCAACTCCGACGGTCCGCAGATCGGCGAAGGCCCGGCATCCGGTCCGGAAGTGTGGATCGGTTCCGCCGATCTGATGCACCGCAACCTGGATCGTCGAGTCGAGGCTTTGGTGCGCATCACCGCGCCGGAGCAGGTCGACGAGCTCATCAAGTACGTGGATTTGCAGATGGCCGATTCCACCGCTTCTTGGCATATGGAGGCGGATGGCACCTATGTGCGCCACGCGAAGGATGAGGAAGGCCGACCGCTGGTCGATTGCCAGGAGTACCTGATCAAGAGGCATTCCCGCCGTCCTGCGACGCACTGACGCCATAAGACGTCATAAGAGACGTCACAAAGAAAAGAAGGGGGTCGACCTCGCCGAATGAGCCGCGTGGTCGTTGAAATCCGATTGATGTAGATCGTTCGGATTTCAACGATCGCACAACGATTCAGGAAGGCGGGTCGGCCCTTCTTCGTACGCACGGGAATCCTGCAATACGGGAGTCTTGCAATACGGAAAACCTGCAAT
>CAVBVU010000173.1:0-3254 GCA_963598975.1 Anaerovoracaceae bacterium | reverse complement strand
CCTTCCCCTCAAGGAAACATTCCTGTCTTGGACCACTGCCACTACGGTGATGTTCATAACCGGATTGCTTTCCATATTGGGATTGTCGCTGTTCGTCTGAATATTCCAGACAAACCAGACATAAAAGTGTGGGTCTACGCCTCAGCAACGATGGCGTAGACCCACACTTTCGTTTTCGCCAGCGTCAGGATTGGAAGACGTTCGGATGCTTCGGATCCCCCGGCTCGTCGGCCAGCACGCCCTCAAGCCCCAGGAACTCCTGCCAGAACTCCAAAGAGTTTCCATACGGAGAGGCCTGGACGCCACGAGCCTGCAGATTGGCCTTGGCCTCAAGCACATCCTCTTCACGGATGCCGTCGAAATAGCTTTCCAGACGTTCCCGGTTCGCGGAATCGTAGAACAGCGAACCGATGATTTCGGTCAGCCGTTCCGCACGCGCGACAGGCAGCGAATCCCAATGACGGAATTCAATGAAGTTCTTCAAACGAACATCGTTGAAATGCGTGGAAATCACATGATTGATCTCATACGCGTTAAGCTCGCGATCCGGATACACGTCATTCGCGTTCTCATAGAACGCGGGATGGTGCAGATCGGTGCCGGGAACCGCCAACGCCTCGGGCGTATGCGTCAGATCGGCGAACATCAACGGCGTGGACAGCACATCCACGGCATAATCCTCCCAGCCGAAACGCGGGTCGAACAAGCCGGGAATCACGTTCGTGCGCTGGAAATCCAAATAGTCCCACATACGCTGACGCAACAGCGGATACGGATTCTCCTGGCCTTCGAAGTACGGCGTATTACGGAAGAACCACGCCAGAATCGGACCAACGATCGTTCCCAGACGAAGCTTCGAAATCGCATCCGACTCGGAAACGTAGTCGATGCTCACCTGGGTGGAAGCGGAACAACGCATCATGCAGGGACCGAACTGACCGACACGGCCAAGATACGCGGTCATGGCCTTGTAGCGATCCTTCGGATTGACCGGAATATCCGCATAACCGGACTTCGGCTGATAGCCATAGTTGACCAGGCGGAAGTCAAGCTCATCCAGCACAGGGTCGACTTCACGACGGAACTGCCCGTACAGGGTACGCAGATCCTCAGGCTTTTCAAGAATGCCGAGCGAGCATTCCAACTGGCCGCCCGGCTCCAAGGAAACGGAAATGCCTTCACGGCCCAATCCGACCAAGCGGCCGTTCTCCCAGTATTCCTTGCTTTCGTCGTAATACGGGCGTATGCGGTTGAGCAGTGTCTCAACGCCGTTTTCCTCGTAATAGTTCACGGCGGTGTCGTCGCTGTTATGCACCGGAAGATGCTCTATCTCCACTCCGAATCCGCCGGTACCCCGATCCTGGCAGCCCGATTCGAAGAATTTGACCAGGCTTTCCACATGCTTCGGATTCGACTCGGTCAGCAGATGCGCGTAACTGATTCTTGGCGTTGTCATGTTCGCCATGGTAGTGGAAACCCGGGTCAGCAACGCAGGTTGTGCTATACGGAAAATCGATAACACTCTATTTTGCGGCCTGCTGACGGCAGATGGCGGCCCTCAAATCAGTGGCGGCTCAACGGATTCGATAAATCCACTGAGCCGCCACTCAAACGCTGGAACCTCCGTCCACCCGCTCTCAAGCGGCGGTCTCGGTCTGACGAGCCTTATGAGCCTTCTTGGCAGCCGAAATCATCAGTTTGATGCGGTTGAGCTGGTTGGCTTCGGAAGCGCCGGGATCATAATCGATCGACACGATGTTGGCTTCCGGATGCAGTCGACGAATCTTGCCGAACATGCCACGGCCCGTCACATGGTTCGGCAGGCAGGCGAACGGCTGCGCGCAAATCACATTCGGGCACCCCGATTCGATGAGTTCAAGAATCTCAGCCGTCAGCAGCCATCCTTCACCGGCCTGCACGCCGACGGACGTGACCTCGTCGGCCTTCTTGACCAATTCCGGCATCGGCTGGTCCTGCGAGAACTTGCCTCCGGCCAGATCAATCGCCTTGCGCACCGGATTCATATACAGGTCGAGACCCTTGCGCATGATCGCATAACCAATCTTGCTGCCGCCGGTACCGAGGTAATGCTCGTTCCAATCGGAAATGTACGGATGGGTGGTCATGAACTCCATAATGCCGGGCACGACCGCCTCGCAATCCTGCGATTCGATGACGTCGACCACATGGTTGTTGGCATCCGGATGGTATTTGACGAGAATCTCGCCGACCACACCCACACGCACCTTGCGCGGCTCGTCCTTCAGCGGCAACGCGTCGAAGGACTTGACGATTTCCTTCACCAGCGTCTGATATGGCAGATACCCCTTGCCGACGAACTTGCGCGCGGTCTTGGAATAGCCATGATGCTCGATGGTTTCGCGCACGATGGTGTCCCACGTCTCATACAGCTTGTTCGCGCTGCCTTCCGTAACCTCGTACGGGCGCACGCGATACAGACACTTCATCAGCAAATCTCCGATGATCAACGCCTTGATGGCACGATGCAGCAACGCCGGAGTGGCGGTGAAGCCGGGGTTCTCCTCAATGCCCTGCGTGGAAATCGCGATAACGGGAATCTGAGGATAACCGGCGTCCACAAGCGCCTTGCGAATCAGGCCGAAATAGTTGGTGGCTCGGCACATGCCGCCGGTCTGCGTGATGGCGAGCGCAGTATGGTCCGGATCGTACTTGCCATCCAGAATCGCGTCCACAAGCTGTCCGATGACCATGATCGCCGGATAGCAGGCGTCGTTGTTCACGTATTTCAGGCCGGTTTCCACGTTTTCGCGGCTGGCGTGCTTGAGGATGTCGAACTTGTATCCGCCGGAGCGAATCACGGATTCCACCAGGGAGAAGTGAATCGGGCTCATCTGCGGGGCCACGATGGTGTAATCCTTCATGTCCTTGCCGAACGGAACGCGGTTCGCGTACTTTGACATGGTCGCGGAGTTATGCGACTTCTTGCCTTCGCTTGTTTCTCCGATGCCGTTTTCCGCGGCGCGCTTGGAAGCGTTCTTGACCGCTTCCGTGAGCTTCGGATTGGCTTTCATGACGGTGTCGAGCATGACCTGGCGGCCGGGGGTCGGTGCAGCGGAGCCAGTTTTGCGGAATTCGCCCTTCTTGTCCGGCATGGTTTGCGCTTCGACAGGCTCGGACACGTCGACGGCGACCCGGTTCTTGTTGCGTTCGCGCTCCTCGATCGCGGCCTTGAGCGAGCGGAGTCGGATCTTCGCCGCACCTAGGTTCGAGAC
>CAVBVU010000172.1:0-3290 GCA_963598975.1 Anaerovoracaceae bacterium | reverse complement strand
ATGTAATGCTGTGTCGAAACGGAACATAGCTGCTTGCGGGGCTTCGCGTTCTTATAACGCTCCTCGAGCAGGGATGCCTGGTCGAGGACCTGGCGTGCGTAGGTGAGGAATTCGGCGCCGTCCACGGTCAGCGCGATGCCTTGGGACGATCTGGTGAAGATTTCGATGCCGAGCTCGTTCTCGAGCTCCTTCACGGAGGAGCTCAATGCGGGCTGCGACACGTACAGTTCGTGCGAGGCCTCGTTCATGGAACCGCATTCCACGATTTTGACGATGTACTTCAGCTGTAGGAGAGTCATAACATCAATTAATAGCAGCGACCATTTACGAATAATCGATTTATAACGGTCGATTCTGCAATGTGGACGTCCTCGCCCGCTCAGGTTGCGTGCGGACAATCACAGACGTACGCCCAGCGACGCGAGATCCTTTCGTGCCTGTTCCGCGTCCGTGAAGCGGAAGGCGTGGATGCCGACGGCGTTCGCACCGGCCACATTCTTCAACGTATCGTCAAAGAACACCGACGTTTCGGCTTTGATGTTGAAACGGTTCATCGCAAGCTCGTAGAAGTCAGCGTTCGGCTTGAACATCTTCTCTTCACCCGATACCAAGGTGCCGTCGAGAACCTCGCTAAGCTGGGGGAATTTCTCGAAAGCGAAGTGGATGGTCTCGCAAGACCAGTTCGTCAATCCCCACACGCCGTATCCAGCGGTCTTCAAATCGCGCAGCAGTTGCTCCGAACCCGGGAGCAAGCCGACCAGCGCATCGTTGTAACGTGTGATGTAATCCTTGAAGATATCGGCGATTCCCTTGCCGTGGTCGCGTTCCACGCTGGGTAGTACTTCGTCCAGCAACTCGCCATGGTCCATGCGGTCCTCATAGTCAAAGAAACCGTATTCGTCGTCATCGGAGCAGATGCGGTCGACCAGTTCCTGCGGATAGCGGCCTTCCAGCGCCGCACGACACTGCCAGTTGACCACGACTCCGCAGAAATCGAAAATGACGTCGGTGATGGCGGGGATTGTGTTGACCATGGAAAGCCTTCCTCATAAAAGCGTGTGTATGCCGTTCGCCAGTGTATCGCAACGGGATGGCGTAACGGGGCGGTGCGAAGATGACCTCGAGATGAAGTCTTTTGAAATGTTTGACGCGATGACTCCGCCGATCGACGTCAGCGCTGCGAATGATTACCGTCGCGACGCATCAACGAATGCTCGGAAGATGGCCCGGCTACGCGCGTCGACCTTGTGCAGGAATTCCGGATGCCACTGCACCGCCCATAGAAACTGTGATTCCGGACGGTATACGGCCTCAGTGATGCCGTCCGTGGCTGTGGCCATGACCTTCAGAGGCGGCGCTACGGTCCGCACGGCCTGATGATGGTAGCTGTTGACCGCGATCAGCCAATTGCCGGACCCGTCACGCCTCATACCCGAACCGTCCATCTGCGACTGCGCCATGCCGTCGAGCATATTACCCAGCGGCGTGTTCGCATTCACGAGCACGTCATGGCCGAAGGTATCGTATGGCGGATTCATATGATGTTCCACATCGCTTGGATGCTCACTCGGCAAATCATGCCACAGCGTGCCGCCAAGGCAGGCGTTGATGAGCTGAATCCCCCGGCAGATACCCAATACCGGTTTGTCGAGCCGAATCATGACGTCGAGCAACAGAGGCTCCATTGCGTCACGTTCGGCGCTCAGTTCGGGTTCCGTCGCCCGATATTCGGCGGTGATTTCCTCTCCGTAGATCGATGGGTTCACGTCCTGGCCGCCGGTGAACAGGACGCCGTCGCACATGTCGGCCAGTTGACGGATGTCATGCTCGTCGGAGATCAACGGCAGTATGACCGGCAGTCCGCCTGCCTCCCTCACGCCGTCCATGTATCCGGGAAGCATCCACAGGCTGTCACGCCCGTAATCGAACAGGGGAGTGATGCCAATGACCGGACGCTGTTCCATGATCCCACCTTCCCGTGGTTTGTTCTTGCCGATGGAACGAGAGCATAGTTTCCTGATGTTTCGCGTTTTCGCGGCGTACGTCGCAGCCGTTGCCGTTGCTGGTGATGGCGTCGAAGAAAGCGTAGTCCCGTTTGATGTAACGCATGGCGGACACGAGGGCGCAGGAACCGATGATGTCTTCGGCGTCGATCGGCTCGCATGAGTCGTTCGATTCCGCGGTGAGTATCGCGGTCAAGTTCGTGATGACGTCGTCGAGCAATTGGTCGCGCAGATCGTGGCCGACGCCATGGACCCGGTGGAGGCATTGGCAAGCGTGGGACTCGCCGACCGTGTGATCCACATGCATGACGGCCGCGTTACCGAAGTCGAACTGAACAAGCGTCCGATGAATATCGAGGAGCTCGTATGGTAAAGCGCATCCTATGGAAGGACATTCGTCAGACGTTGTCCGGTTCGATGGGACGGTTCGTCTCGATCATCTGCCTGATGGCATTAGGCTCGTTCGCTCTGGTGGGGCTCAAAGTGGCAGGGCCTGACATGCAGGCCACAGGTGCCGAATTCTACGGAAGCAACAATCTTGCCGACGTCACGGTCGTATCCACATACGGACTATCCGAAGACGACGAGAAGATCATCGGCGAGGCCGACGGCATCAGAGATATCGAATACGGCTACTTCAAGGACGTCGCCATCAAGGGCACCAACTCCAGCATGCGCGTCTTTTCAAAACCGGAACGTATCTCCACATACGACGTGGTGGAAGGCAGGATGCCGAAATAGCAGGGGGGAGATCGTCAGCGAAAACGCAAATCGACCTGGCGTAGGAACAGGCCGACAACCTTACCGTTCCCGCATACTCGGTCAGCGGCAGACGCGAAGGACTCACCTCACAGGGCTACCGTGTCTACATGGTCAACGATGGCGCGATCATTTCGGAACGACTCTCCGACATTATCGACAAGCGCGTCAAGAGCTGAACCACTACTGCAACAACTCCATGAAAGCCGCCTGAATCCCATTGACGACATCGCTCGCAATAATAGGATGCCCGATCGCACCGAACCGCTGCTTATGAGACTGCCCATAAATCCGCGGACGATGCCAGCCACGCTGATCGGACTGCGAGCCGATCGCCGCCGCAAGACCATGCAGATAAGCCGCCGCGGCCGCGACCTCGGGAACAAGAGCCGGATCATCGGCGAGCATATCATCCTGCTGCGCGAGCAAAGCCCCCAACATACCGGCAAGCACATCCCCCGCCCCGGCAGTGGCCAACCAAGCAGGAGCCCGGCCAGAAAGAATCACGCGCTCGCCACCATCCCCATC
>CAVBVU010000171.1:0-3298 GCA_963598975.1 Anaerovoracaceae bacterium | reverse complement strand
ATCTTCCGGAAGGCGAATGGCCCGTCCTCGATTCACCGAAGCAGAAGACCTGCGAATCCCAACAAGGAGCCGCGCCCAGATCGGTGAGGGAGTGGGAATCGCGTTATCCGAAACGTCTGGAAACCTTGAACAAGGCGCGCAAGGCGATTTCGCAGATAGCGGAAGACACGCGAACCCCGGCCGACATCATCATCAAGCCGCAGTACATTCGCAACCTCTGTTGGACCGACAGCCCGCGCAAACGCGACGTGGCCGCTTTTCTGAAGGAGCAGGGCGCGCGCGACTGGCAGGTGTCGCTGATTGCAGAGTCCGTAAGTCGCGCTATCATGTAGAGGTTGCCTAACGGCAGAAATATGAAGAACCGTTTTTTTCAGGAGCGCAAGCGTGAAAATCAGCGTCAGGAATCTTGAGCCGACTAAGGTGAAGCTCACCATCACCGTCGATCCGGAGGAGTTCAACCCGTATCTCGACGAAGCCCGCAAGGAAATCGCCAAGCAGGTCAACGTGCCTGGCTTCCGTAAGGGTCACGTGCCCGGCAAGATCATCGACCAGCGTATCGGCTTTGGTGCCGTCGCTGGCGAGGCCGTGAACAATGGTGTGCCGGAGCTGTACTCCAAGGCTCTCGAAGAAAAGGGCCTGCACCCGATGTCCCAGCCGGAGATCGACGTTCAGGAAGTTCCGGAATCCGCCAAGGACGAGACCAAGCTGAAGTTCGTGGCCACCGTCGAACGCCGCCCGGACATCGAACTGCCGGAAATCAACGGCATGGAGATCGAGGTCGCCAAGGCCGAAATCACCGACGAAGACGTGAACAACCGCTTGGAAGCCCTGCGCCAGCGCTTCGGCACCCTCGTGGGTGTGGACCGCCCGGCCGCCAAGGGCGACTACGCCAACATCGACCTGACCGCCGAAATCGACGGCGAAGTGGTCGACTCCCAGGAAGGCGTGAGCTACGAGCTCGGCTCCGCAACCATGCTCGACGGTCTGGATGAGGCCCTCGACGGCCTGTCCGCAGGCGAGGAGACCACCTTCGAAGGCACCCTGGAAGCAGGCGAGCACGAAGGCCAGAAGGCTCAGATCAAGGTCAAGGTCAACTCCGTCAAGGCTGAAGAGCTGCCGGAGCTCAACGACGACTTCGCTTCCGAAGCCTCCGAGTTCGATACTCTGGACGAGCTGAAGGAAGACATCAAGAAGGCCGCCGCTCAGGACGCCGAAGGCCGTCAGGCCACCGCCGCCCGTGATGCCTTCATCGCCAAGCTTGAAGAAGGCCAGGAGATTCCGGTGCCGAAGGGCGTCAAGGACGATATGGTCGAGCAGCAGCTCAAGAACGTGACCGCTGATCCGTCCGCAGCCACCCAGGAGCAGAAGGACGAGGCCGAGGCCATCGTCGAGAAGGAACTTCGCGACCAGATGGTGCTCGACGTCCTCGCCGAGAAGATGGACGTGAAGGTCTCCCAGGCCGACGTGTTCAACTTCCTCGCTTCCATCGCCCAGCAGTACGGCATGGATCCGAACGCCTTCATCCAGGCCATCATGCGCAACGGCCAGCTCGGCTCCGCAGTGCAGGAAGTCGGCCGTTCCAAGGGCCTGCTCGCAGGCATGCGCGCCGTCACCTTCAAGTCCGAGGGCGAAACCCTGGACCTGAGCGCCTTCCTTGGCGAAGAGGCTGAAGATGAGGAAGCCAGCAGCATCGAAGCAGCTTCCGCAGCCGCAGCAGTCGCCGACGAACTCGCCGCTGACGAGAACTGATTTGTGAACGTCCGATTGAACACGATCGGACGCGACGACAGCAGTGGGGGCTGAAACCTGAAAAAAGGGTTTCGGCCCCCACTGCTGTCTTCATGTAACGGTGTAAAAGACCGCCTTCAAAGGAAACCGATGAGTGACATTCCGGAAAACAAGCCGGCGAAAGTGATCCATACCGAGCTGGAACGCAGGATGAGCACACGCCATTTGAGAATGATCTCACTGGGTGGCGTGATCGGCACGGGACTCTGTTCCTCAGCTCCGAATACATCATCAACCAGGCGGGCCTGCTCATGAAAAGATGGTTTCCGCAAGTGCCCGTTTGGATATGAAGCGTGCTGTTCGTCGTTGTGATCTTCGTATCCAACACACTCTCAGCAAGGTTTTTCGCGGAAACGGAATTCTGGTTCTCCTTCGTCAAAGTGGCGGCCATCGTGCTGTTTATCTGCGTGGGCTGCATGGCCATATTCGGCATATTGCCGATTTCCGGATACGACCATGCGCCGCCATTCGAGAATTTCACGAAAGACGGATTGTTCCCCCAACGGTTTCATGCCGGTGTTCACCATGATGCTGACCGTGAATTTCGCGTTTTCAAGAACCGAAGTGGTCGCCGTGACCTCCGGCGAGGCCAAAAATCCGGAAAAGGCGATTCCCAAGGCGATCCACACCACACTGTTCAGACTTGTCCTGTTCTTCATAGGATCCATCGTGGTCATGGCCCGTTGATTCCATGGCAGGATGCCGGTGTAGGGGAGAGCCCGTTCGTTATGGTGCTCCATTCCATCGGACTGCCCTTCGCGGGCGACGTGATGAATCTCGTGGTCCTCATGGAGGTCCTGTCTACGGCCAATTCCGGACTATACGCGGCGACGCGCATGATGTGGTCGCCGGCCAAGGAGAACGTGATCAACCGTAAGATAGCCGCAACCAACAAGCGGGGCGTGCCGATGCGCGCGCTCTGCTATGCCGTGTACCTCATCAAACAGCGCCTGCAGAAACAAGACGCGACGAACACGTCGAACAACCAGTAACGCATATACTGGCAAATGTGATGAACTCCAAAGGATACGCGGTCGTCGACTTCGAAACCACCGGATTGAGCCCGGCACGCGGCGACCGGGCCATCGAAATAGGACTGGTCCATGTTGCGCCCGACGGCACGCTCGAAGACGAACATGAGACGCTGATCCGCGTACACCGCGATATCGGCGCGCAATGGATACACCACATCAGCGCGGCCGAACTGGTTCACGCCCCGGAGTTCGAAGGCATCGCGGCCGAACTGCGCGATCTGCTCGCAGGGCGAGTCCTCGTAGCGCACAATGTGGCGTTCGATTCGAAATTCATGCTTGCCGAATACCAAAGACTCGGATTCGACATTCCCGTGAACCCCCATACCATGCTGTGCACGATGAAGCTGTCACGCTCCCTGATCGGCGTCGGCAAACTCGCCGACTGCTGCCGTACGTTCAACATAGACAACGAGGACGCGCACAGCGCCCTAAGTGACGCACACGCCACCGCGCTGCTTTTAGGCAGACTCATGGAA
>CAVBVU010000170.1:0-3300 GCA_963598975.1 Anaerovoracaceae bacterium | reverse complement strand
GGGTTCGCCTATCTGAGCGAGGAGACGGCGGACTTCGGCGGGACGTTCCATGACGGGCACTGCCATTGCGACGTCGTGTGCAGCTGGGGCAGGCAGAAGCTCGCGGGCTTCGATCCCGAGGGCATGAGCGAACGGTGGGACCAGTGCAGGGCTGCGATCGAACACAGGCTCACCAGCGATGAATACCTGCGCACGCGCACCTCGCCCGGCCAGACGTTTCGTAACTGGCAGCGCAACCAGATCCTCGCCGAGATGCGCTGGCGCGACCGTGGATGGCTGTACAACGGCACGGTGCCGCCCATCAGCTTCCCGAGCGACGAGATGCGCGAGGAGACCGAGAGGGCAAGGCCGCAGGAGATACGAACCGCCGAACGGCTCCGCAAGCACGGCATCGTACCCGCGTTCCAAGTCGACTATAAGACGGTAAAGGACGAAAATGGAATTGAACAGCGAATCGGATTGTCCGACTGGGCAGGCGGAATCGAAATCAAAACTCCGCAATCAGCCGACAAGTTCCGAACAATCGACAGCTATATTGGCAATGCGTCAAAGAAACGCGATTGCACCCGCCTTATCATCGACAACAGCGAAAACCCGAACATGAGCGATGAACAACTCGCGGAGTTCATTCTGAAAAGCCAGAGATTCAAGGATGGCATCGTCTACATGTTCAACGAAGAGTCTGGACTTCAACGAATAAGGTAAGCGCCTCGGAACTCACTCGAAATAGCGAGAACGGGGGCGCTTACACATCCATTCTATCACCTTTTGGTGGATTGCCGGAGTAGACGAACGGGCCCGACTGTAACTCGGGTGCATTTTGCCGCGCGGGTGCGAATCCCGCATCCACCACTCGACCAGCCGTCCGGCTGGCGGCGACCATGCGCCGCGTCTCATGGGAGGACCATACGGCGCACCGTGGCGCGGTCGAACTCGAATCCACGGGAAACAAGCAGAGGGAGTGCATCATGTTCACGAAATTCCGATTCCCGTCCCGTATCCGTCTCATCGACGGCGGAGGGGACGAGGGCGGTTCCGGCGATGGCGGCGACGGCGGCGAGCCGAAGTCGTTCACCCAGGAACAGGTCGACCAGATCGTCGAGAAAAGGCTGGCCAAGGAGCGCGGCAGGTACAAGGACTACGACGAGCTCAAGGCCAAGGACGTGCCGGCCGAACTGCTCCGAGGCTCCACCAAGGAGGAACTCGAAGCGCACGCCGACCTCCTGCACGCGGCATTGCATCCGGCATCCAAGCCGTCGCAGGTGAAGAACCAGATCGGCACCCCTTCGCACCAGAACGACGGCAAGGACGCGGACGGCGATTCGCCGACGGTGACCCAGCTGGCCGCGTCGAGCATGGACCCGCATCTGACGATGCTGAAAAGCTGGGCGGCGATGTTCGCCAGCGCGATGAACATCCCCGCCAGCTCGCTGGGCATCGTGTCCGACGCGAACCCGACGTCGGCCGACGCGACCGAGGCGCAACGCGAGGATCTGATCATCGAGGCGCGCCACTGCGACCGGGACTTCGGCGAATCGATACTGCAGGCCGCGCGTCTGGTGGCCAGACTGCAGGACTCCTCCGTGTCGGACGAGGATCTGATGAAACTGCAGGTCGACTAGAAGAACCCGAACACGCCGTCGAGCTCCATGAGCGCGGACGCGTTCAGCAAACTCGCGTCCAGCATCGACTCGTTCGCCAACAGAGAGGTCGGCATGGCCAGCGCCGGATTGAGCCGTAGCGAGATCGTGCGATTGAAGGCCGACCAAAGGAAGGCGCAGGCAAACCAAACGCTCGACCGTATCCGCAACGCACGGCAGGAGCAAAACGACGCGACGGGGCAGGAAGGCGACGTGAATGGACCTGAACAGCCTGAACCTGACACCGGAACAACGCAAACGGCTTGAGCTCGACCTGAACGACCTATACGAGGACTACACGGACACCATGGGCCGCCTGCAGAAGGAGGCCGGTAACAGCGTGTCCGGCCTCGTGTGGGACGGTGAGAGCCAGGAACTCATCAAAGCGGAGATCAACCGGTATGCCGACGCGGCCAACAAGCTCGCATCCGACTACTACAGCCATGTGCGTGACCTGTGGGCGCAATACGGCGGAATCGATATGCCGGAATACGATCCGCCCACCATCAGCGCGGACCGTGCGGTCTGGCAGATGGAAGGCGGCTTCAACAACACCGACTTCATGGGCCTGCGCTACAAGGACGTCATTCCCGACGAGAACGGCATCGTGCACAACCGCGCAGGCAAGAGCATCGACGAACTATGGCCGACGTTCACCGACGAGGAACAGGCGTTCGGATACGTGCAAAACCTGATACAAACCGTCGGACGACTGACCATGCAAAGGGCCGTGGCCAACGACCCCACCAAACCACGTTGGGCGCGCGTGCCACGCGGAGCCAAAACGTGCGCGTTCTGCCTCATGCTCGCCTCGCGTGGCTTCGCCTACCTGAGCGAAGACGCCGCGGCGGGACGTCAGATGCAATACCACGCGGACTGCGACTGCGACATCATACCCAGCTGGGGAAGCGCGAAACTCAAGGATTACGATCCGGATAAATACTACGAGATGTATCAGGCGGCCGAGGCCGCGGCCGGCGAGAACGGGGATTGGCATGACGCCCTCGCGCAGTTGAGACGCATCTACCACGACGATGTCAAGGATGGCGTGCTGGAAACAAGCAAGCCGTGGCCAGACGATGTTATTCAGATTTCTGGCAAGGTGTGGTCGCATATATTTGACGGCCACGGTCCGTCCACTCGTATCCCCAAGAAGACGCATTTTCCTGACGAATGGAGTGAGGAAGAGGTAAAATGGGCCGTCAGGGAAACGATATGCAACCCAGATGAAGAACCAAGTACATCACCGGACGGCGTGTTGCAGCGTCGACGTAAAGAATACAAGGGCGAAATCATCGAGGTGTATCTGAAAATCAGACGAAACACCCACGGGAAGTTCGCGGTGCAATCGGCCTACCCGATTACCGGTCAGGAAAGGAGCAGACGTGGAATCTGAACTGGAAATCGAAGCAGTAATCGCGACGCTCCTCCCGTACGCGATGCCATTGATGGATAAGACGCAGCGGGAAGGATGTGAATTTCCACTGCGGGCTGGGGAACCTTACCTCGCTCTTCTGTGGCTGCTGTCCGTCCTTAGAGCGAACAGAAATGACGTTCCAACCAATGAACTTGCCAAAGCGATAACATTGCTTGATGATGAGGACAAGGAAGAATACGCGTCAATGCTTGGATGACGAATGGGTTCCAGGCAGAGTATGCG
>CAVBVU010000169.1:0-3418 GCA_963598975.1 Anaerovoracaceae bacterium | reverse complement strand
TGTTGGTAGGTCGTCTGCCATCAAAACGTTTGCCGGTTCATCCGTCGGCTGCCATTCGTTGACGAACGTTCCGCCGATATGGACGACGTGCCGGTGCGGCCTGCGCTATCGGTACAGCCAGTCGATGAATCGCTGCGCGGTGCCGGTGTTCTTGGTGCCGGTTGCGATGCCGATGAGTGCGCTGTGGTCGCTGTCCGCGATGCTCGTCCATCCTGCCGCGTCAGAAAGTTTTAGTCCGTAGGATTCCGACGCGCCCTTACCGGAACCGGACGAGTCGATGCCGTCGTCGTCCGCGTCGCTGAAGCCCTTAAGTTGCACGATGGCGTCGCTGAGATTGCTGTTGCCCAACTTGCTGACGGTTGATTCGAGATTGGTGAGATATCCGTATTCGGCCAGTTGCTCGAA
The DNA here is from genome assembly GCA_963598975.1 of Anaerovoracaceae bacterium. Taxonomy (GTDB): domain Bacteria; phylum Actinomycetota; class Actinomycetes; order Actinomycetales; family Bifidobacteriaceae; genus Bifidobacterium. The sequence continues at coordinate 3,013 of CAVBVU010000169.1, read as the reverse complement.
GGTTTCCTCGGGGGCGATGATCACGTCGATCTGCTTGCTGGAAAGCATGGTCTGCAGCTTGGTCAGCCCGTCTTTGTTCATATCGAAATAATCGTCGATGATGACGCTTTCGCCGAGTTTCTCCTCAAGTGTGCTCTGTAGATCGGTGGCGTCGCTGGTGGTGAGGGCGTCGTCTACCACCGCCGCATACAGTGCGGGGCGGTTTTCGGGGGAGACATAGCGTACGACGAGGAACGAGACGAGGGAGATGACGATTGCCGCCGCCGCAAGCGGTACAAGGAAGTGCTCGCGGAAGTATTCGAGTTTTTTATTCCACGGGAGTTGGCGGAAAACCGCCATTTTTGACTGCCCTGCGTACGCCGGTGCGGATGCCAGGGTGTTGATGGCGTCCTGTTGTTCCTCGGTAAGCTGCATATTCGTCGTCATCGAATCACCCCTTTGGCGCCTATGCCATCGTCGTTGCGTGCGCCATGCCACGCATTTGCTCTACTTAAGCGCTTAATATATACTGACTTTTCGTAAAAGTCAATTGCGCCCACCGTAAAGGGTCTTCCAACCAATCCCATGATCCCGCCGGTGAGATGACCCAAGGAGAGACAACGATGTTTGATCAGGGACCACATGTGGTACTGCGTCGCGATGGCGTCTGCGTGGTGCTGAAGACCCCGGCCGATGAAATGCCGCAGATTGAATACTGGGGGGAGGATTTCGATCTCGCCGTCGACGAGCCGTCGCTCAGCCAGCTCGACGCCATGACCCTGAAGATCACCCCGCCGCAGGAAAAGCCGGACGCGGCGCTGCGCCCGTCGCTGCTGCCGCAAGGAGCCGAAGCATTCGCCGGCCGTCCGGGTCTGGAAGCCTATCGTGGCGGCAAACCGGTATTCGTACGCTGGACGTCGGTAATCGCAACTCCGATCGCAGCGGACGGCGAAGTCAACGCCAATGCGTTGAACGTCGTGGCAGAGGACACGATCAACAAGGTCAAGCTGGAACTGAAGCTTTCCATCAAAAAAGGCGGTCTGGTGCTGGTGGAACAGAACGTCACCAACGCCGACGAAACCGAGGAATCGCCACTGACCATCAACTGGCTGGAATCCACGCTGCCAATGCCGCGCCGCGCCGACACCCTCACCCAATTCACCGGTCGCTGGCCCCTCGAAAAGCAGCCGCGCACCGCCGTAATGCCGTCCGGTTCCGTGACCCGCGAATGCCGCCACGGCAAAACCAGCCACGAAAGCCCATGGATGTTCATCGCATCCGACGGCGAGCCGAAATGGGCGGAAGGCGAAATCTGGGCCTGCCATCTGGCATGGAGCGGCAATCAGACGTACCGCATCGACAACATGCCCCCGCACGAGACGCTCATCGGCGCCGGCGAATTGCTTGGACCGGGCGAAATGCAACTCGGCGCAGGCGAATCGTATACGGCTCCGCAAGTGTGCTTCTCTTACTCCGCAAACGGCCTTGACGGCATGGCGGCACGCTTCCACGCATGGCTGCGCTCGCTGCCGAAGCATGTGAACAGCCTGCGTCCGTTCACCATCAACACATGGGAGGCCGTGTACTTCGACCACAATGAAGCCACACTGCTCAAACTGGCCGACCGTGCGGCATCCGTGGGCGTGGAACGTTTCGTGCTCGACGACGGCTGGTTCCATGAGCGCCGTGACGACACCAAGGGCTTGGGCGACTGGGTGGTCGATCCTGAAGTGTGGCCGAACGGACTCGACAATCTCGCCAAGCATGTGCACGATCTCGGCATGCAATTCGGCCTGTGGTTCGAGCCGGAAATGGTGAACCTCGACTCCGACTGCGCGCGTGAGCATCCGGAATGGATCCTCGCCGCCCCGGAAGCCGTGCCCTACCGCGAAGACGTGTCCTACCGCACCCAATACGTGCTCGATCTGGCCAATCCCGACGCATACAAGCATGTGCACGACCAGATGGCTGAGCTTGTGGAGCAGCTCGGCATCGATTACATCAAGTGGGATCACAATCGCGACGTCACCGAGCCGGTGCATGACGGGCATTACGGGCTCCATGAACAGACCCTCGCCTGCTATCGCCTGTTCGATGAGCTGAAGAACGAGTTCCCGAAGCTGGAGATCGAAAGCTGCTCCTCCGGCGGTGCGCGTACCGACGCGGGCATTCTGCAGCACGCCGACCGCATCTGGGCCTCCGATTCCAACGATCCGCGCGACCGCGTGGACATCCAGCGCTACACCGAACTCGTGGTGCCTCCGGAAATGATCGGCGCCCATGTGGGCCCGTCTCCGGCGCATTCCACATGGCGTGCCACCGAACTGAGCTACCGTGCGGCCATTTCGCTTGAGGGCTGCTCCGGTTTCGAATGGAACATTCTCGAATGCTCCGACGATGAGTTGGAACAGCTCAAGGCGTTCGTGAGCCTGTACAAGGAATTGCGCGATGTGCTGCACCGCGGAACCGTGATGCACGCCGATTTCAAGGATCCGGCGCTGCGCGGTCGTGGCGTGGTCTCCGACGACGGCAGGCATGCGGTGTGGGTGGTGGCCACCGTCACCAATCTTCGCGACGTGCTCACCGAGCGTCTGCGCATGAAGGGCCTCGATTCGAACGCCACATACCGCGTGCGTCTGCGTGACGATGTCGGCGAGGTGCGCTGGGGATGGAACACTCCGCAGTGGATCGCCGCGGCCCAGATGGACGGTTTCAAGGTTTCCGGCCGTCTGCTTGAGCAAATCGGCCTGCAGATGCCGCCGCTGTGGCCTCTTGAAGCGATCGTGCTTGAAGTCGAGGCACTATAGGCTTTCGACTGTAGCCGTGCCGCACACCTCTTTCCGGCCCCAACTGGGAGATATGGGCGTATCTCCCAGTTGGGGCCGACGATTACGTTGGCCGTCCTAGCGTGTGAATTCTAAATCGTTGGAAAATGGCCGTTTTTGGATTGGGTAAAAAGGCCAGGGTGTGGTAATGGCCGCCCCCTTTCGGTCCCAACACGGTAAAAACGCCCGTATCTCCCGATTGGGGCCGG
>CAVBVU010000168.1:0-3502 GCA_963598975.1 Anaerovoracaceae bacterium | reverse complement strand
CATCTATCTGCTTGGTGGCGACGTGACCGGTAGCCCGACCTATACGACGCTATTCCTTGATGAGGCCCTCATCAAGGCCGACGGTCGCTATACGCAACGCGCCCTCAACGTGTTGCCCCGTCTGGGTTTCCAAGTCATCGTATCCGCACCGGAAAGCAAGACCGCCGAGATCCTGGGAGTGTCGACGAAGGCGTATGTAGCGTACAAGGACCCCAAGTCCAGCCGATCGTTCCTTCAGGAGGTCACCAGCGAAGACATCATTCGTCAGGAATCGCGGCTATTCGGTGAATGAGATGTCAAGGATTCCGGCTCTGTCGAATGATGGTTCCCAAGTGGCGAAGTTCTCGAACAGGTGTTCTAAGATGGTCTGAAAATACGATATTCTTAGGAGCGGATTCCGCAAAATCGTGAGTGGAGGATTGACGTGCCCACAAAACGTACCGGTGTAGTAAAAGGCGAAGTCGTGGTGGAACGATTCATGACCAGTGACGCGTTCCTTGCCAGGGAAATTAAGAAGGCGCCGATGAAATCGCAGGACGGTTCGCTTGTGGCCGACCTGAAGCATCTGCCGAATGATCTTAAAATCGTCATTCAGGGAGCGCGGGAGCATAATCTCAAGAACGTCGATCTTGAAATTCCCCGCAACCGCATGGTGGTGTTCACCGGTCTTTCCGGTTCGGGCAAATCGTCTCTGGCGTTTGACACGCTCTTCGCGGAAGGGCAGCGCCGGTACGTCGAATCGCTGTCCGCCTACGCACGTCAGTTCCTTGGCCAGATGGACAAGCCTGACGTGGACTTCATCGAGGGATTGAGCCCTGCGGTCTCGATCGATCAAAAGACCACGAATCGCAATCCTCGATCCACGGTCGGCACGATCACCGAAATCTATGATTATCTGCGACTGCTGTTCGCGCGCACCGGAGTGCCGCACTGCCCGGAATGCGGGGCGTTGGTCAGCGCCCAGACCCCGCAGCAGATGGTCGATACGCTGCTGGACTATCCGGAACGCACCCGTTTCCAGATCCTCGCACCCGTCGTCCGTGGGCGTAAGGGAGAATTCGAGGATCTGCTTGAACTGCTGCGTTCGGACGGTTACGCGCGTGCGCTGATAGATGGCGAGATGCGACAATTGTCGGATGACATCAAACTCATCAAACAGAAGAAACACACCATCGAAGTGGTTGTGGATCGTCTGGTGGTCAAAGATGGCATACGCCAACGTTTGACGGATTCCATCGAAACGGCATTGAAACTCGCCAAGGGCGTGATGGTCGCCGATTTTGTGGACCTTGACGAAGGAGACCGGGACCGCCGCCAGCCGTTCTCCGAGAAACGCGCCTGTCCGAACGGGCACCAACTTGAACTCGATGAGATAGAACCGCGCACGTTCTCCTTCAACGCTCCATACGGCGCATGTCCCGTATGCACAGGTATCGGATACAAACTGGAGATTGATCCCGAACTGGTTATCCCCGATCCGGGCAAGACCTTGAATGAAGGCGCCATCGAACCGTGGGGACTGACCAAAGGCACCGGCGATTACTACCGTCATGTGCTCGAAGGGCTCGGTGACGAAATGGGGTTCGATCTTGATACTCCGTGGGAAGACCTTCCCGAAGAAGTGCGTCACGCCATCATGTACGGGCGTGATTTCAAGGTCCAGGTTTCGTACCGCAACCGCTGGGGACGCATGCGTGAATATTCGACCGGTTTCGAAGGCGTGGTGCGTACGCTTATGCGCCGCCACGATGAGACGGATTCCGATCAGATGAAACAGTATTACGAGTCGTACATGCGCGAGGTTCCCTGCCAGGCATGTGAAGGACGGCGATTGCGGCCCGAGGTGCTTGCCGTCACGGTAGGGGGTGAATCCATTGCGGACGTGTGCGATATGCCAGCTGAGAAAAGCCTTGCATGGATCAACGAACTGAAGTTGGAAGGTGCGTCCGCGCAGATCGCGGGCGAGGTCATCAAGGAGATACGTGCCCGCCTCGGCTTCCTCAACGATGTCGGTCTGAATTATCTGACATTGTCCAGAGCCGCCAAAACGCTGTCCGGAGGTGAAGCCCAGCGCATCCGACTCGCCACGCAGATCGGATCGGGACTGGTCGGGGTCATGTATGTTCTGGATGAGCCGTCCATCGGCCTGCACCAGCGCGACAACGAACGGCTGATCACCACGTTGCATCATTTGCGTGACCTTGGCAACACACTGATCGTCGTCGAACATGATGAAGACACGATCAAGCATGCCGACTGGATCGTAGACATCGGTCCGGGCGCCGGCGAACACGGAGGCGAGGTCATCTATTCGGGGCCCGCGAGGAGACTTGTTGACGCGCAGCGTTCCGTCACAGGCGATTTCATCGCAGGCCGCAGAAACATCGAAGTCCCCCAATCCAGGCGTAAGGCACGTAAGACGAAGCAGCTTCGCGTGGTGGGGGCTCGGGAGAACAATCTCAAAAAACTGACCGTTGATTTCCCGTTGGGCGTATTCACCTGCGTGACCGGCGTCTCCGGTTCGGGCAAGTCGACGCTGGTCAACCAGATTCTGTATCCGGTGCTTGCGGACAAACTCAACGGCGCGAGAATCGTTCCCGGCAAGCATACTCGTGTGGAAGGCGTGGAGCAGTGCGACAAGGTGATCCATGTCGACCAAAACCCAATCGGGCGCACTCCGCGTTCCAACCCGGCCACGTATACCGGCGTCTGGGACAAGATACGTACGTTGTTCGCCAAGACTCCAGAAGCACAGGTTCGAGGCTATGGCCCCGGTCGATTCTCCTTCAACGTCAAAGGAGGCCGGTGCGAGGCCTGTCATGGCGATGGCACGCTGAAGATCGAAATGAACTTCCTCCCGGACGTATACGTGGATTGCGAGGAATGCCACGGGCAGCGATACAATCGCGAGACTCTGGAAGTAAAGTACAACGGCAAATCCGTTGCGGACGTGCTGAACATGCCCATCGAAGAGGCGGCGCGCTTCTTCAAAGCGTATCCGTCGATTTCAAGGTACCTTGACACGCTCGTACAGGTCGGATTGGGATATATACGTTTGGGCCAGCCCGCACCGACCCTTTCCGGAGGCGAATCGCAGCGTGTGAAGCTTGCCACGGAACTGCAGCGCAGATCGACCGGCAAGACCGTATACATTCTCGATGAACCCACCACGGGACTGCATTTCGAAGACGTGCGCAAGCTGTTGCTCGTGCTGCAGGGTTTGGTGGACAAAGGCAACTCCGTGATCGTCATCGAGCACAATCTCGACGTGATCAAATCCGCCGATTGGATCATCGATCTCGGTCCCGAAGGCGGAGACGGAGGTGGAACCATCGTATCGGAAGGCACGCCTGAACAGATCGCCCAGTGCGAACGGTCCTGGACAGGCATATTCCTCAAAGGCATGCTGTGACCATGATAATAGAACGACACAGCCCGGAAGTCTGGAAAAAGACAGCGGAACGATTACGGCGGGACGATTCGTTTATGGAAGGCGTAGTGA
>CAVBVU010000167.1:0-3507 GCA_963598975.1 Anaerovoracaceae bacterium | reverse complement strand
TGTGGTTTCATCGGTTCGAATTTCGTGCATTATGTGGTCAATAATCATCCGGATGTGCATGTCACCGTGTTGGACAAGCTGACGTATGCGGGCAATCCGGAGAACATCGCCGGACTTCCTGAGGATCGTGTCGAGCTGGTAGTGGGGGATATCTGCGACGCGGATCTGCTGGATCGTATCGTGCCGGGGCATGACGCTATCGTGCATTACGCGGCTGAATCCCATAACGACAACTCCATCGCCGATCCGGAACCGTTCCTGCATACGAACGTGGAGGGTACGTTCCGTCTGCTCGAGGCGGTGCGTAAGTATGGTATTCGCTATCATCACGTGAGCACCGACGAGGTGTATGGCGATCTGGCGCTGGATGATCCGGCCAAGTTCACCGAATCCACCCCGTACCATCCGAGCTCGCCGTATTCGAGCACTAAGGCCGCGTCCGACCTGCTGGTGCGTGCATGGACGCGTACGTATGGCCTGCGTACGACGATTTCGAACTGTTCGAACAACTATGGTCCGTATCAGCATGTCGAGAAATTCATCCCGCGTCAGATTACGAACATTCTGGAGGGTATCCGTCCGAAGCTGTACGGCAAGGGTGAGAACGTGCGTGACTGGATTCACACCGAGGACCATTCCTCGGGTGTGTGGACGATTCTGACCAAGGGCCGTATGGGGGAGACGTATCTGATCGGCGCGAACGGCGAGAAAAACAACATCACCGTGCTGCGCATGATCCTGAAGATGATGGGTCAGAGCGAGGATGCGTTCGACTGGGTCGCCGACCGTCCGGGCCACGACCGTCGCTATGCGATTGACTCGACGAAGCTGCAGACGGAACTGGGTTGGAAGCCGACCCATACGGATTTCGAATCGGGCCTGAAGCAGACGATTGATTGGTATACCGAAAATCGCCAGTGGTGGGAGGCGGCCAAGGCCGCGACCGAGGCACGTTACAAAGCCCAGGGTCAGTGACCATAGACACGAATTGATGCCGGTCGGGAATCGTTGCCCGGCTCGCGCCGTTCATATTCGCATATTCGGGTGTTTTGATGGATTGGATGGGGAAAATATGGATTTTGAGAAGGAACTGAAAGTCACGGAGACGAATATTCCGGGACTGCTGGTGTTCGATCTGCCGGTGCACGGCGACAATCGCGGTTGGTTCAAGGAGAATTGGCAGCGTGCGAAGATGCTGAGCCTGGGACTGCCGGATTTCGGGCCGGTGCAGAACAACATCAGCTACAACGCGAAGAAGGGCGTGACACGTGGCATCCACGCGGAACCGTGGGATAAGTACATCTCCATCGCGGCGGGTGAGATCTTCGGCGCATGGGTGGATCTGCGTCCGGGCGAAAGCTTCGGCCAAGTGTATACGACCCGCTTGGATCCGTCGAAGGCGATCTACGTGCCTCGTGGCGTGGGCAACAGCTTCCAGGCCCTTGAAGACGGTACCGCGTACACGTATCTAGTGAACGCGCATTGGAGCCTGGAACAGAAGAAGACCTATACGTTCGTGAACCTCGCCGATCCGGAACTGAACATCCAGTGGCCGATTCCGCTTGAGGAATCCGAACGAAGCGAGGCTGATCTGCATCATCCGATGCTCAAGGACGCCAATCCCATGGCTCCGCGTCGCACGATGGTGACCGGCTGCAACGGACAGCTCGGACATGCAATCCGCGACTATGTGGAAGAGCATGGTTTGCAGGGCTTCGAGTTCAACGACATCGACACGTTCGACTTCTCCGATCCGGATCAGTACGACCAGTTCGATTGGAGCCTGTACGGCACGATCATCAACGCGGGCGCATACACGGCCGTGGACAAGGCCGAAACCGCGGAGGGACGTCCCGTTGCATGGAAGGCGAACGCGCAGGGGCCGGCACTATTGGCCAAGGTCGCCAAGGAACACAACATCACGCTCGTGCATGTGAGCTCGGATTACGTGTTCGACGGTGTTGAGCAAGAACATGACGAGACGGAACCGTTCGCTCCGCTGGGCGTGTACGGGCAGACCAAGGCCGCTGGCGACATCGCAGTGGCGAACGCGCCACGCCACTATATCGTGCGCAGCTCGTGGGTGATCGGCGAAGGGCACAACTTCGTGAAGACCATGATGATGCTTTCCAACCGCGTGGCAGATTCGAACGACCAGCTCAACGAGGTGACCGTGGTGGACGACCAGTATGGCCGACTCACCTTCACCAAAGACATGGCTGAGGCGATTTTCCACCTGTTGGGCACAAACGCCGAGTACGGTACATATAACCTGACGGGTTCCGGTGCGGTGAAGTCCTGGGCGGACATAGCCAAGGCGGTGTTCGACGAGACGAACGGCAACGGTGAGAAGGTCAAGCCAATCTCGACCGACCAGTATTTCGCAAATGCGAAGAACCCGGTGAGCCCGCGTCCGACCAATTCGGCGTTGAATCTCGCGAAGATCGAACAGACCGGTCTGGTCGTGCCGGACTGGGAAGAGTCCCTGAACGCGTACGTCGCGAAGGAACTTCAGAAATAATTTGATGATTTGAGGTGAAACCGCGCAGGATTATCTGCGCGGTTTCCCATATTCTGTCTCTTTCTACTAAGCTGGAAACGCTCATCGAAGGAGAACATGATAGAAAGCAGGACGGTCATGAAGGGTATTATTCTTGCGGGTGGTTCGGGAACGCGCCTGTATCCGTTGACCACGGTCACGTCAAAGCAGTTGCTTCCGGTGTATGACAAGCCGATGATCTACTATCCGCTCAGTGTGCTCATGATGGCCGGGATTCGTGACATTCTGATTATCAGCACTCCGCATGATCTGCCGAACTTTGAACGATTGCTGGGTGATGGTAGCCAATACGGGGTGAACTTCTCTTACAAGGTTCAGCCATCTCCGGATGGTCTGGCTCAGGCGTTCCTGTTGGGCGAGAAGTTCATCGACGGTGAGCCGTGCGCACTGGTGCTGGGTGACAATATCTTCTATGGCAACGGTTTGGGCGCTACATTGCGCGGCGCGGTGCGTAAGGCCGAATCTGGCGAGGGCGCGAGCGTGTTCGGCTATTACGTGGACGATCCTGAACGTTATGGTGTGGTCGAGTTCGATGAGAATAAGAAGGCCATCTCGATTGAAGAGAAGCCTGCGGTACCGAAGTCGAATTATGCGGTGACGGGTTTGTATTTTTATGATGAGCGTGTGGTGGAGTTCGCCAAGCGGGTCGTGCCGAGTGCGCGTGGCGAGCTGGAGATCACGGATCTGAACCGTATGTATCTCGAGGCGGGCGCGTTGAGCGTGCGTACGTTGGGCCGTGGGTATGCGTGGCTGGACACGGGCACGATGGATTCGTTGTTCGAGGCGGGTGAGTTCGTGCGTACGGTGCAGCGTGCGCAGGGTCTGCCGATCGCGGTGGCCGAGGAGATCGCTTTCGAGAACGGGTGGATCACTCGTGGCCAGCTTATGGAGGCTGCCGTGAGGTATGGCAAGAGTCCGTATGGGAAGCACCTCAAGGATGTCGCGGA
>CAVBVU010000166.1:0-3628 GCA_963598975.1 Anaerovoracaceae bacterium | reverse complement strand
TCCCGGAACCTTGGCAGTGGTGATGACGATATCGAATTCGGCGGCCTTCTTGTCGACCGCGGCCTGCTGCTGGGCCTGTTCTTCGGCACTCAGCGCACGTGCATAGCCGCCTTCGCCCTGACCCTTGGAGAAATCGAGTCCAAGATCCAGGAACTTGGCGCCCAGGGATTCAACCTCTCCCTTGGATGCCGGACGAACGTCGTATGCGGTGACGACGGCACCCAGGCGCTTCGCCGTGCCGATCGCCTGAAGGCCGGCGATGCCGGCACCGAGGATGAGCACCTTCGCCGGTCGAATCGTACCTGCGGCGGTGGTCATCATCGGCAGGAAGGAGCCGTAGGCGTCCGCGGCCACGATGGCGGCCTTGTAGCCCATCACGGAATTCTGGGACGTCATCTCGTCCATGGATTGGGCGGAGCTTAGCTGACGTGGCAGCTTCTCCATCGCCACACCGACCAGTCCCGCCTTTTCGAGCGCGGCCACGTAGTCGGCGTCGGTGAACGAACCGAGCATACCGATAATCCAAGTTCCCCGCTTGACCTTGGCAAGCAGTTCATCGCTCGGACGATCGACGAAACCGAGCGCGTCGGCGCGCGCGATCACATCGTCCGCGGAAACGACCTGCGCTCCGGCCTGGATGTAAGCCTCATCAACATAGTGCGACGCCACACCTGCGCCGGACTCGATCAGGCAGTTAACGCCCGATTTACGTAATCTCGTTACGATATCCGGTGTCAGAGCAACACGGGACTCGTGTTCGGACGTCTCGTTGAGAACTCCGAAGACCACGGTGGCTTCAGCTGTTTCAGCCATAGGTGCCCTTTCTTCCTCTTTAAAGAAATCTAATGAACAGATACAGCGAACCAGTGTAACGTAGGTCACACCTTTCATAAGGGGAACGTTCATCTATTGAGTCGAACAGGCTCCTCTTCCCTACGCTACCGTAAGGTGACGTGTCGCGCTCGGTGGTCTATCATTCCTACTCAGATACCTTGTTTTCATACCTGTGGGAGTGTCACGTGTCTATCTTCACCTCTTTGAACAATCAAGCCGCCAATCTTGCGCAGAAGGCGCTGCGGTTGGGAGGTGACTTCGTCCATCCCGTCAGCGACGATTCCGGAAATACCCCGGATTACAACGATCCGGACGCGTTCCTCTCTCCTGACGAGCATATCGAGCTTCCCCATACCGAGGAGTGGGGGCCTGAATTCCCCTCGACCACCTTCCTCGACCCGCAGACCGGCCTGCTGACCACTGGAACGCAAGGCTGTCCCCCGCTGGATGAGAGCACCACCATCTACGACATCTACGCCGACCGAGCCGAACGCATGGGAGACGAGCCGCTCTACACGTTCAAGCAGAACGGCGAATGGGTCACGAAGACCGGCAACGAAGTACTTGCCGACATCCGCAAGACCGCGAAGGGTCTGCTGCACTATGGTCTGAAGAAGGGCGACAGTGTGGCCTTCATGTGCCGTACATCCTATGAATGGAACGTGTTCGACGCCGCGGTTCTGGCATGCGGCGGCGTACTGGCCACGATTTACGATACCGATTCCGCCGAACAGATCCGCAACATCGTCAACAATTCCGATTCGCGTCTGCTTGTCGTCGAGACCAAGGACATGCAGACCAAGGCGGATGGCGCCGAATCGGACTGTCCGACGCTGGAGCACATCATCTGCTTCGAGAACGGCGGTCTGGACGAGATTCAGGCGTACGGTTCCGGAGTAGGCGATGAGGACCTCGACGCACGCATCGCATCGGTCAGGAAGACCGATCTGTGCTCCATCGTGTACACGTCCGGTTCCACCGCCGCGCCGAAGGGCGTGGAGATGACGCATGAGCACTATTGCACCACCGCGTTGAACCTGCCCGAGTACATGCCGCAGCTGCTGCATGAGAAGTCCCACACCGTATTGCTGTTCCTGCCGCAGGCGCACTCCTTCGCCCGGGCCATCAACTATATCTGCGTGGCCAGCGAGATGCGCATCTACATCGCCCAGGGCATCAAGACCCTCATTTCCGATCTGCAGGTGGCCAAGCCGACCATCATGATCGTGGTTCCCCGTGTTCTCGAGAAGGTCTACAATGCGGCTTCCCAGAAGGCCGGTCATGGCGCGAAGGGCGTGGCGTTCGCGGCGGCCGTGGTGGCCGCGCAGAACTATATGAAGGAAATCAGCGCCAAGGGCAAGGCGAGCGCGATCACGAAGGCCCGTCGCGCGGTGTTCGATCCGGTCGTCTATTCCTCGCTGCGCGAGGTGCTGGGCGGACGTGCCAAATGGATCGTGGCCGGCGGAGCGCCGCTCGATCCGGAACTCATGGCGTTCTTCCGAGGCGCGAATGTTCCGGTGTATGAGGGTTACGGCCTGACCGAGACCACCGCACCATGCGCGTTCAATCCGCTTGGCGTGCCGTATCATCAGGGTTCCGTAGGCGTCGCATTCCCCGGATTCGAGCTGCGTATCGCGCAGGATGGCGAGATTCAGGTCAAGGGCACCGCGGTGTTCCCGAAGTATCATAAGAACGAAGAGGCTTCCGAGGATTCGTTCACCGAGGACGGCTGGTATAAGACCGGCGATCTGGGACGGATCGACGACGAAGGCTTCCTGTATATCATCGGCAGGAAGAAGGATCTCATCATCACTGCAGGCGGCAAGAACGTCTCCCCCGGACCCATCGAGGAGGTCATCAAGCGTTGCGAATTCGTTTCGCAGGCTCTGGTTCTCGGAGACAAGCGTCCGTTCATCTCCGCTTTGGTAACGCTTGACGAGGATGCATTGCGTCCGTGGCTTGGAGCCAAGGGATTGAACCGAGACATGCCTTTGGACGAGGCCGCCGGAAACGCCGCGGTGCGTGCCGAGGTGCAGAAGTGGGTGGATCAGGCGAACGAGGGTGTCTCCCGTGCCGAATCCGTACGTAAGTTCATCATTCTCCCGGAGGAGTTCACCCAGGAAAACGGTTTGATGACCGCATCCATGAAGGTGATCCGTCCGAAGGTCATTCAGCGTTATTCCACCTTGCTGAACACGCAGATGTACACCAAGAAGAAGTAGGTCCCCGAGCGAAGGTAGCACCAAGACCTATTGAAATGGCCGTTCCCGCGTAATCGTCACGCAGGAACGGCCATTGTCGTAGAATCGGGAAATATCAGAATCCCAGCTTCTCCAGCTGCTTGGGATCGGATTGCCATCCCTTGGCGACCTTGACATGCAGATCGAGTTTCGCCTTCTGTCCGACGATGCGGTTCACCGCGGTGCGCAGCTTCTTCTTGACACGGACGAGATGCTCGGCTCCCCTGCCGATGATGATGGGCTTCTGTGAATCGCGTTCCACGTAAATGGAGACGATCACATGTGCCTTGCCGTCATAGGATTGGCCGCTTTCGTTGTCTTCCGGGTATTCGATGGAATCGACCACAACCGCCAGCGAGTGAGGCAGCTCATCGTCCAATTCCTCCAGGAAAGCGCCACGCACGAGTTCCGCGATGGTCTCTTCCGGACGCTCCTCGGTGATCTGCTCGGCCGGATACATCTGCGGTCCCTCGGGCATGTTCTCGATCAGGACGTTGCGGACCTCCGACAGATTGTCGTGCTTCAGCGCGCTGACGGGGACGATGTCGGTGAAG
>CAVBVU010000165.1:0-3633 GCA_963598975.1 Anaerovoracaceae bacterium | reverse complement strand
ACCCCTGGGTGCGTATATCTGTATTTCAGACTTCCTTGATGATGTTTCCTTCCACATCGATGCGCGGGGCACCATTGGCGATGCACTTGGCGACCACGCCCTTGGCCATCAGCGCGGATGCGACGAGCGTCACGCCCATGAGCACCGAGCAGACGATGCCGATGATCCAAGCCGGTGCGAACGACAATGCCGCGTCGAACGCCACACCGGAGACAATGGCGCCGACGATGCCGCCGAGTGCGGTTGCGGCGACCGCGATGCCGGTCAGCTTGCCGACGTCACGACGTCCGTATTCGTGAGAGATCATAATGGACGGGCCGATTGTCGCGGTGCAGGTGCCGATGCCGTAGAAGATGGCTGCGAGGACCGGACCCCAATCGGTGGTCGGGAAGCACAGGAAAAGGCAGGCCAGCAGGCAGGAGACGGAGCCGACGAGCGCGCCGGCCACCATGCCGAAACGGTCGAAGATCCAGCCGAGCGCAACCTTCGCGACGAGCACCACGCCCATGTACAGCGACATGATGTAACCGGCCCAAACCACACTGTGGCCGCCGGTGATCACTTCCGTGCCATCGTTGTTGACGGATGTCATATTGGAGACCATATTCACCGAAACGGCGCCATTGATGACGCCTACGAACAGGAATCCCAATACCAGGAGCCAGAATCCCGCATGCTTGCGCAGAACCTTCCAGCCGACGGCCACGTTCACTTCGGACAGGGAATGGCCGCTCTTGCGTTCGGCCTCCTGGATTTCCTCATCGCTCAATTCGGCGCCGAGCGGCAGCAGGCCCTTCTCACTCGGCTTGGTGCGGAAGAAGATGACCGGAATCGGCAGGGCCGCCACCAGGCAGATCACGCCGAGAACCACGTACGCGGTACGCCATCCGTAATTGGCTATCACCGTGCTGGTGATGGGGGAGAGGATCATGCCTCCGAAGCCGGAACCGCACAATGCCGCGGATACGGCCAGGCCTCGTTTGAGATTGAACCAGTTGGTCACTATCACGGAAATGAACAAGCGCACGCCGGAGGTGATCAGAGTGCCGGAAATCGCGGCGAGGGCGTATATCTGCCAAGCCGCGTTGACCGCGGAATATCCGAATAGCAGCAATGCGGAGAGGACCACCAGAAACGATGCGATCTGACGCGCCCCGAGTTTGTCGATGAGCGAACCCATGAACAGCGTGGCCACGATGGAAATTATGGAGGCGAGCGCGGTTCCGGTGTTGTATTGGCCGATGGTCATGTGTAGGTCGGAGACGATGTGCGCCTGGAACAGCGACGAGCAGTTGACGAACGTCGTGTAGCAGGTGCACATCATCAGGAATCCGCCGATGACGATCCACCATCCGTAGAAAAACCTGGGTTTGGATGTTGAGGTTTCGGACGGGGCCGATGCTTGTTGAGACATATCGGGTCTCCTTGCCGTTGTGATTCGGGATTGATTAGTTGTGCAAGCTAGCATTGCAATGTAACGAGTTCTTCGTAACGAGCCACAATGCGGATGTCTCACAATGCGGCTGAACGGGCGGTTCTTATGGGCTTTCGTGACTTGGCGTTGTTACCATGGGGCGTTATGAGCGAAGAAAACTATATGCGAATCATTGACCTGCGCGGCAAGAAGCTGACCCGCGCCGAAATGCTGGACGCCATGCCTCGTGCCGAAATGGGCACTAATGAGGCTACGGAGCTCGTGCAGCCGATTCTCGATGACGTCAAGGCCCGCGGCGCTGCGGCCCTTCGTGATTTCGCGGAGAAATTCGACCATATTCGTCCGGAGAACCTTCGTGTTCCGGTGGAGGCCATGAAGGCTGCCGTTGAGGAGCTTGATCCTGAGGTTCGCGCCGCCATTGAGGAATCCGTGCGTCGTTCCCGTGCCGTTTCCGCTTCCCAGGTTCCCGCGCCGTTCCATACCGATCTGGCTGAGGGCGCGCGCGTGTCCGAGCGTTGGATTCCGGTGCAGCGTGTCGGCCTGTATGTGCCGGGCGGCAAGGCAGTGTACCCGAGTTCGGTCATTATGAACGTTGTGCCGGCTCAGGCCGCCGGTGTTGAGTCTTTGGCCATCGCCACGCCGCCGAGCCGCAACAACGCTGATGGTCTGCCGGATAAGACCATTCTCGCCACTTGTGCGATTCTTGGTGTGGACGAGGTCTATGCGGTGGGTGGTGCCCAGGCCGTGGCCATGTTCGCTTATGGAGCCAAGGGTTCCGAACCGCAGGATGGTGAGATTCTGTGCGATCCGGTGGATAAGATCACCGGGCCGGGCAACATTTTCGTGGCCACTGCGAAGCGTATGGTGTCGGGTATCGTCGGCATCGATGCCGTTGCCGGACCGACGGAAATCGCCATCATCGCCGATGAGGGCGCCAATCCCGAGTGGCTGGCCGCCGATCTGATCGGTCAGGCGGAGCATGATGAGCTTGCCGGTTCCGTGCTCATCACCGATAGCGAGGAGATCGCGGCCAAGGTGCAGGAGAGCCTCAAGTATCGCGTGCCGCGCACCGAGCATGCGGAACGTGTCGAAACGTCGTTGACCGGTCGTCAGTCCGGCATCATCCTCACCGACGGTATCGAACAGTCCATCGATGCGGCCAACGCCTATGCCGCCGAACACCTTGAGGTGCAGACCGCCGATCCCGACGCGGTGATTGCGAAGATACGCAATGCCGGCGCGATTTTCCGCGGCCCGTACTCTCCGGTTCCGCTGGGCGACTACATGTCCGGTTCCAATCACGTGCTGCCTACTTCCGGTACCGCACGATTCGCTTCCGGTCTTGGCGTGCACACGTTCATGAAGCCGGTCGAGGTCATTGAATATGACGAGCAGGGTCTGAAGGCTCTTGCCTCCCGTGTGAACGCCTTCGCGGTTTCCGAGGATCTGCCGGCGCATGGTGAGAGCGTGCTCAGCCGTTTCATCGACGATCCGTACAACAAGGAAACCATCAAGGAACAGGAAGAGCAGGCAGGCCTTCGATGAGTGAAACTTCCAGCAACGCCATTCCGTCATATCTTCCGCTGCGCAATGATTTGATCGGCGAGGAGCCGTATGGCGCCCCGCAGCTTGACGTGCCGGTATGCCTCAACGTCAACGAGAACCCGTATGCGCCGGAACCGGCGGTGGTCGAGACCATCGCGCAGCGTGTCAAGGAAATCGCGCCGACGCTCAACCGGTATCCGGATCGTGAGCATATCGCGTTGCGCCAGGCGTTCTGCGATTATCTCAAACGTGAGTCCGGCGTGAGTCTGGAAGTGGAACAGCTTTGGGGCGCCAACGGTTCCAACGAGATTATGCTGCAGCTGTTCCAAGCTTTCGGTGGTCCTGGACGAATCGCTCTCGGCTGCGATCCCACATACTCCATGTATCCGGAGTACGCGCGTGACACCTTCACTCAGTGGAGCCTCGCGCACCGCAACGAGGATTTCTCGCTGAACGTCGATGCCACCATCGAAGCGATCGAAAGCGTCAAGCCGTCCATGATCGTGCTGACCAGCCCGAACAATCCGACTGGTACCCCGCTTGAGATGGATGATCTCAAGCGCGTGCTCGAAGCCGCCCGCAATGCGCAGGTGGCGGGAGCCGCCGAGGGTGTGCATCCGATTGTGGTGGTGGATGAAGCCTATATCGAATTC
>CAVBVU010000164.1:0-3651 GCA_963598975.1 Anaerovoracaceae bacterium | reverse complement strand
CGCAGTCGTTCCCGTGCGATCCGAGTATTCCAATAGCGAGATGCGCACGAGTATGCGTGTCTCGTCGGCGTAGGCGTTCGGCTTCCATGCGCAGTGGGCTCCGAAAATCATGGCCGGAACCGACATTCTCGGGTCCCGGACCTGCCAGCAATCCCCCGAAGCGGCTATCGCCAACCCTCGAAGCCGCTGACTCTGAGCGGTTTTGGCCATGGAGGAAATGCCATTCCATGCATCGGCAAGACGTGGCAGCAGCGTATCACAGCCCCAAGTTACGCAAGGAACGTCCCGATCGTCCTTATCCGCAGTCTCCACCAACTCAATCTCACGGTCCGCGCAGTATTCGGAAAGCTCCATGATGTCGGTCGATGTGAGCGTGTCGGAGTTATGGAAGTCTCCCCATGCCTCACTGTCGGAAGCCACATGTTCCGTTTTCAGCTGGAGCTGGTTGTACTTGTAGTAGCACAGTTTGTCGGTCCACGTTTTCAGCCATTCGAGCGTGGGCACACGTCCCTGCGTGGTATCGATTCGGTAGCTGCGCGTGGTGAGGACCGGAACATCGACGATGCTGAGCGCCGGAAGCGCGCCGCCGCATTGGTGGATGAGCTGGCGCAGCGTCTGCACGCCGTTGCGCACGCCTTCCGTGTCAGCCCCCTGAATCGTTATGCCATTGGTCTCGATGTCCAACGTATAGGAGCCGACGGCGGATGCCGTCTCGTAGGTTTTGCCGATCACCAAGTTGATGAAGCCCGGATCACCTTCCCGCGCGGACAACTGCCAGTGCAATCCCGCATGACGCCGCAGATCCTCGAGTAGTTGGTGCGCGAACACCCGCCCATGGTCGCTCACGTTCGCGCTTTCGCAGATACGACCGGAGAAAGGCAGTCCGACTAGTCCTCCGGTAAGCATCAGATGTTTCGGCTCTGGAATCAAAGTCCACCGATCAACGTCGATGAACCGCGTCTCGCCAACCATAGCTCCTCCTTGAACTAGGTTCCCATCGGGCGCGCGGCATCTTCGACGCGCGCCGTCCTCATTTTTTTATTTAGGATACTGTGTTTTTCACAGGTGTCGGCCAACCGCGTGTACCACATCCACCAAATCGCCATTGGAAAGCATCGGACGCTTGAATTCACGCCAATCCTCCACCTGAACCACCCAGCGTCCCTCCTCGGCGTCGTACACCGGGCGGGCAGTCTGCTCCCAACGGAAACGCTTATGGGTGCGACCCGTCATGGGATCGCGCCGCGAATAGTGCAAGCAGGTGCAATTGGTGATCCTCCATTCTTCGGAGTCGGCCCGGTGCATGAACTCCTCGTCGGAGAGGTCTTCCAAGGTGAGCATGAGCGCAAGCATCAGGTCTCCGTGACTCACCATGACCACGGATTCCGCGTCGGACTTGCGATTGAGCGACGTAAGCAGGTTGTGCACACGGTCCTCGGCCACATCCGCTATGGATTCGCCCGCCGGCGGACGCCAATACAGCGGATCGGTGGTTTTGAACATCCAATTGCGCTCGTAGTTGTTCTTGAAATCATCCTTGGTGATGGTACTGATCTCACCCCAGGAACGTTCGCGCAGCACGCGCGTCTCTTCCCACTTCGCCTTCGGCAGCGCCATGGTGGCCGCGGTCTCACGGGTGCGTACGTACGGCGAGACCAGATATCGGTCGAACAACGGCTGCTGCGCCACCAGCCAGCGTCCGATGCAGTCGGCCTGTTTGCGTCCGATCGCGGTAAGACGCCACGAACGGTCCGGCACGGTCACGTTATCCTGGGTGAACAGCGAGTTGTCTCCCTGCTCGCCCGCGCTGATAATGACGTTCGCTTCGGATTCACCGTGGCGAATCACATACAGGTCCAAAGGCATTCCCATTATCGTTCCTTTTTCGTTATTACGCTTTCGTATCGTCGTTGAACAGTCTCTACCGTAGCCGATGCGGTTTCACCCACGGCGCATTGACGCATATCGTCACACAATGCACGTGTGTTGTTTCATGTCACTTCACATCGCGTTCATGCGATCGTCCAGCATCTCACCGCTCATGGCCGAACGATCGTCATTCCGGCCAGATTCCCGCCTGCGCATGCTTGCGCCGGTATTCCCCCGGCGTCATGCCGCTATGTTTTTTGAAAACCTTCGTGAAGTGGCTTTGCGACCGGTATGCGAGGATCTGCGCGATCTCATTGAAGCTGTATTCCGAATATTTGAGCATGTTCTCGGCCGCTTCCATGCGTTTGTCGGTGATGAACTGCGATATCGACGTGCCCGTTTCACGTGCGAACAGTTCCGATAGGTACGTCGGGTTCAGATGCACATGGTTGGCCAGTATCGGCACCGTGATCTTCTCATGCAGATGGTAGTGGATGTAATCCATGCATTCGTTGACGGCCTTGGAATGCGTTTCGACCTTCTGCATGTCGGCCATGGCCCAGGTGAAGAACGTCATCATGTCGGTGTGCAGTCGTCGAACGTCATCGGGCGTCCGGCAGTTGTCGAGATCCTGGATGTACAGGTCGGACGCGTTATAGGCGTCTTCCTCGTCCATGCCGCCTTCGATGGCGAATCGCGTGGCGAGCGTGATGGTGGTGACGAACCGGTATTTCGCGTTCTTCAGCGGATCGTCGGAGAGGTAGCCGTACAGGCCGGAATCCCATAATCTGGTGCTTTCGGCAATGGCATTGATGTCGCCGGAGCGCATCATGTCGTACTGCTTCATCTCCTCCACATACCGGTGGTGGCGCACCCTGTCCTCTCGTGAGAGAAAGTCCAGATACCCCAGTTTCGCTTCGTCGACGACCGCCATACGACCTCCCACCATTGGTAAATCAGTCAGCTCTTACGACAATTATACAATCCTTCTCTAGTCTTTCAGCGCCACGACCACGACCATCGGCGAGAAGCCCGCTTCTTCGATCATATCGATGTCGGCTTCCATAAGGAGGCGTCCTCTTTTCACACGGCTTCCCGAGCTGACGTGCAACGTGAAGGCATCCTTGCCGAGATTCACCGTATCGATTCCCACATGAACCAGAATCTTCCTGCCGTCGTCCTGCGCGATCGTAACGGCATGGCCGGTCCGCGCGATATCGAGAATCACACCCGACACCGGCGCGTATACGCAACCGTTTTCCGGCAGCACGCCAAAACATTCGCCCAGAGCGCCACCCGCGAACGCCGGATCGGGAATCTCCGCCATCGGTATGAGCTCGCCATCCGCCGGAGCGCCGACCTCATAATCCACGACCTCGTTCCCGTCCTGTTGACGCGCATCGGCTTTCTGCGCAAGGTTCCGTTCGGCCTCAGCCGCCAATTTCCGCGTCTGCCTCACCTTGTGAACCGGCACGGACAGCTCATCCACACCGGCCTCTATCAGCCGTTCCACCGCCTCGGGATCCGCGGCAAGCTGACCGCACACACCGGTTACCACTCCATGACGGTTACCGCCTTCCACCGTCATTTCGATCAGTTTGAATATGGCGTCGTGGTGTGGGTCGAAATACCGTTCCAGCCCTTCCGCCTCACGGTCGAGCGCCAACGTGTATTGCGTCAGATCATTCGTGCCGATACTGAAAAAACTCACCTTGCTCGCAAGCGACTGGGCGCACAGGGCCGCCGCGGGAGTCTCCACCGTAATGCCCACCTGAGGAATAC
>CAVBVU010000163.1:0-3660 GCA_963598975.1 Anaerovoracaceae bacterium | reverse complement strand
GCCATATCCACTCCTTCTGGGTGTAGGTTCGGCGACGCATCGTTACGTCGTCGCTGGTTCAAAATTCTATCGTTCCTTGGCTGAAAACTAGCTGAGATTCAGCCCGAATTAACGTGATATAAATCACACACCGTGGTTGTTCGCCTTTCATGCCGAGCATTCTCCGGATTTCTCGCGAACCGGACGGTCCGACGCGCCCACCTGCGCGTTCGTCGGCGTGTACGGCGCGTTCATGAACTGCATGCCAGCAGACGGGCCACGTTCTCGGCGGTGCGAGACAGATTGTCCGCCGCATGATTGACTGCGTCGCGCATGGTACAGACGCCCGGCATGATGCCGAAGATGGCGTCGATGCTCAAATTGTGCAACTGGTCGACGCCGGCCCCGACGCAGCCGCCCAATGCCACCACCGTACAGTTCGGCGACGCCTGTTTGACCGCGCGGGCGACCCCCACAGGCGTTTTGCCGTATTGCGTCTGGGAATCGATGCTTCCTTCGCCGGTGAAGCAATAGTCCGCTCCTTCGGCAAGCGCAATCAATCCGGTGGCTTCGATCACCAGATCGATGCCGGATTGCATGCTCGCTTCGGTGAAGGCCAGGAATCCCGCGCCAAGACCGCCCGCCGCGCCCGCACCCGGCACGGACTCAATCTCTCGTCTCAACTGTTCGCGTATCACCGCGGCGTAGTGGGCCAATGCGCCGTCCAATCGTTCGACCATGCCGGCGGTCGCGCCTTTCTGAGGGCCGAACACCGCCGACGCTCCGCGTGCTCCGGTCAATGGATTGGTCACGTCCGACGCCAGGCGGATGCGCACACCCGCAAGCCTTGGATCAAGTCCCGACATATCCACTGTGGAGAGTTCGGCCAATGCCGCGCCGCCGAAAGGCAGCGGTACTCCGTCAGCGTCCAGAAGCCGTACGCCCAACGCCTGCGCCATGCCCGCTCCGCCGTCGTTCGTGGCCGAGCCTCCCAAGCCAACGATGATGTCATCCACGCCATGATCCAACGCGTCTTCGATCAGTTCACCGGTACCGTAGGTGGTGGTGATCAGCGGATTGCGCGTGGTCTCATTGACGTATTGGATACCGCTTGCCGCAGCCATTTCGATGACCGCGGTGCGTCCGTCGCCGAGAATGCCGTATTCCGCATTCGTCGGATGTCCGAGAGGATCGGTGACTGACACACGCACGACGCGTCCACCGGTGGCGTCCACCAGCGATCGCACGGTGCCCTCGCCGCCGTCCGCCATGGGAACGCCTATGCATTCGGCTTCGGGCAGCGCTCTGAGAATGCCCGTCCTGATGGCTTGCACCGCTTCCTGCGCGGTGAGCGAGCCTTTGAACGAATCCGGAGCGATGACGATTTTCATGGGAGCCCTTACGGAAAAACGCTGCCTACTTACCGGAGGAATCCTGCGGATCGCGCGACCAACGCTTCCATTCGCGGTCCTGTTCCTCCCACCTGATGTTGCGTTCCTGCACGATCTTCCACGCGTCAAGCGCATCCTCACGGGTCTTGTACGGGCCCATGCGATGGCTCGCCGGTGAGATCATACCCAACTCGGGCTGCTCGGTCACGGTATTGAAGTACCACTGACGTTCCATGGAGCATCCTCCTCAATCCATCAATCGCAATCCACAATCCGGGTTGGCGGACGACATTTCGCCCGACATTTCGCCCGACATTCCGCCAACCCGGGCATCCTCTTGTTACGAAGCGCGGTAAAACCCTACTCACGGAACGCGTTCGTCACCGGCAGACGGCGATCACGTCCGAACGCGAGCGCCGTGACCTTCGGCCCCAACGGATACTGGCGGCGCTTCCATTCGGCGCGGTCCACCAACCGCATGACCGTATCGACCGTCTCCTCGTCGAATCCATCCGCCAACAGGTCGGCACGCCCATGCGCATGCTCGATATACATGGCCAGCACCTGATCAAGCAGCCCATACTCCGGCAAGGAATCCGAATCCTTCTGTCCTGGACGAAGCTCAGCGCTCGGCGCCTTCTCGATCGAATTGACCGGAATCATCACACCGTCCGGCAAAGCGGTTCCGGCACTCCCCTGTTCATTGCCCACGATATGCAAGCCGCCGATGCCCATGCCGGCTGCCGCGGCCTTGTTGCGCCAACGGGAAATCTCCCAAACACGGGTTTTCAGCAGATCCTTGATCGGCGCGTAACCGCCGACCGCATCACCGTAAATCGTGGAATATCCGCAGGCAAGTTCCGACTTGTTGCCCGTGGCCACCGCAAGCAGACCCTTGGAATTCGAATATGCCATCACGATTACGCCACGGATGCGGGCCTGCAGGTTTTCCGCCGCCACGCCATCCAGATCAAGCTGCTTCTGGAACGACACGAACAGCGGTTCGATCGGCTGCACATCATAGTGCGCTCCGATGTTCGCGGCCAGGTCGGCGGCATCATCCTTGGATCCGTCCGACGAATACATGCTCGGCATGGAAATGCCGTACACGTTCGGGCCGCCGACAGCATCCGCGGCCATCGCCGCCACCAGCGCGGAATCGATGCCACCGGACAAGCCAAGGCACACGCCCCTGAAATGGTTCTTGGCCATGTAATCCTTCAGGCCCAGCACGCAGGCGGTGTACACCTCCTCATCCGGATCAAGCTTGGCTGCGATGGAACCGGCCTGCTGATGCTCCACGGACGTATCCAAATCGAAGAATCCCAGGTCTTCCATGAACATCGGCGAGCGCTGCAGCAGCGTGCCGTCCGCGTCCACCACGAAGCTGCCTCCGTCGAACACGAGGTCGTCCTGGCCTCCGACTTGGTTGAGGTAGATCATCGGGGCGTTCACTTCGGCGGCGCGGCGTACCGCAAGGTCGTAGCGGGTGTCGGTTTTGCCTTCCTCGTATGGCGAGCCGTTCATGGTGAGCAGCAGGTCGATGTTCTGTTCGGCGAGTTCCGCCACCGGCCCGCCGTCCTGCCAGATGTCTTCGCAGATGGCCACGCCGATGCGGGCGCCGTCCACGTCGAGCACCATGGATCTGTTGCCGGGGCTGAAGATGCGGAATTCGTCGAATACACCGTAGTTGGGCAGGAAGTGCTTGTCGTATCCGGCCCAGACCACGCCCTCGTGCAGTACGACGAGTCGGTTGCGTGGCTTGGAGTTCTCCGGGTCGGTTCCCACGGTTCCGACCACTACGTAAAGGTGGCCGAGTCCGTTCGCCGCGAGTTCGGTGGCGAGCCAGTTGGCTTTGTTCCAGGCGGCTTCACGGAAGGTCGCGCGCAGTGCGAGGTCTTCGATCGGGTATCCGGTGAGGGTCATTTCGGGGAAGACCACCACTTGGGCGTTGTTTTGCGCGGCCAGGTGCGCATTGCGCATGATTTTGTCGGCGTTGGCATCGAGGTCTCCGACGCAGGTGTCTATCTGTGCGAGGGCGAAGCGTACGTTTGTCATGGTTTCTAGCCTATCGTGTTTGTTGCGTGCGATTTGGTTGTTGTTTGATGGTTGCGACCGTTACGTGTCACGACAGTTCGTTGAGCACGGTCAGTGCCGCGTTGGCGTAGAATTCCACGCCTGCCTGCAGCGATTCGTCGAGGCCGACGAAGTGCGGACTGTGCCAGTCCGGGCATCCTTCTTCGCCGTTGGAGCCGATGAAAGCGAATACGGGCAGTGCGACGGGCATGAA
>CAVBVU010000162.1:0-3725 GCA_963598975.1 Anaerovoracaceae bacterium | reverse complement strand
CAGGCCTTCGGACTTGTCGATGACGGTTTCGGTCTTGCCGTATTCGCCGAGCGCCGCCTTGTCGACGTCCGCACCCAGCGCATAAGCCATGGCCTGGAAGCCGTAGCAGATGCCCAGCACGGGCACGCCCGCTTCGAACAGCTTCTTGTCCACGCGCGGGGCTCCCGGCTCGAAAACGGAGGCGGGGCCACCGGAAAGGATGATGGCCTGGGGATCCTTGGCCAGCATCTCTTCGACCGGCATGGAATGCGGCACAAGTTCCGAATAAACATTGGCTTCACGCACGCGGCGTGCGATCAACTGGGCATACTGGGCTCCGAAATCGACGACGAGCACAGGACCTGCAGCCATAACACTCTCCCTTATTGAATGTGAGGTATCAAGAACCGACAATGATAACCACTCCATTGTTGCGTTGCAAGGCGACAATGACGAACTGTAAACGTTGCATGAACAAATCTCACAATTGCTTACGGCACAAGGTACAACACGCCGCAACCGAACACTCTGAAACGAACGTGGCGATTCAGTAAAAAACGCCTATAAACGTTGAAATTAAGCCAAATACAGGTCATTTTTCCCGCATGTTCAGTGTTCACAAATAACCCCGAAAAACATCTCAATTTCTATCAAAATAGCGTCAATTGCGCACACAGTCGCAAAAAAACAGCCAAAAGTCGCACCATTCCCGTAATATGCACAAGTGATTGGAAATGAGCCATCCGTTGAACCGCAAGGTTTTGCGGGCGCTCAGGACCTAAGGAAATAAACAATCGCACAATACAGTGCAGGAGTACAGGAGTACACATGACGAGTCCTGTTATTGGCACCCCTTGGAAGAAGCTGAACGCTCCGGTTTCTGAGGAAGCTATCGAAGGCGTGGATAAGTACTGGCGTGCAGCCAACTACCTCTCCATCGGCCAGATCTATCTGCGCAGCAACCCGCTGATGAAGGAACCCTTCACCCGCGAAGATGTCAAGCACCGTCTGGTTGGCCACTGGGGCACCACCCCGGGCCTGAACTTCCTCATCGGCCACATCAACCGCCTCATCGCTGATCACCAGCAGAACACCGTGATCATCATGGGCCCGGGCCACGGCGGCCCGGCAGGTACCGCTCAGTCCTACCTGGACGGCACCTACACCGAGTACTTCCCGGAAATCACCAAGGATGAAGCTGGCCTGCAGAAGTTCTTCCGCCAGTTCTCCTACCCGGGCGGCATTCCGTCCCACTACGCTCCGGAAACCCCGGGCTCCATCCACGAGGGTGGCGAGCTGGGCTACGCCCTGTCCCACGCTTATGGCGCTGTCATGAACAACCCGAGCCTGTTCGTTCCGGCCATCGTCGGCGACGGCGAAGCCGAGACCGGCCCGCTGGCTACCGGCTGGCAGTCCAACAAGCTCGTGAACCCGCGCACCGACGGTATCGTGCTGCCGATCCTGCACCTCAACGGCTACAAGATCGCCAACCCGACCCTGCTGGCCCGCATCTCCGATGAAGAGCTGCATGAGTTCTTCCACGGCATGGGCTACGAGCCGTACGAGTTCGTCGCTGGCTTCGACAACGAGGATCATCTGTCGATCCACCGTCGTTTCGCCGACCTGTTCGAGACCGTCTTCGACGAGATCTGCGACATCAAGGCCGCCGCTCAGACCGACGACATGACCCGTCCGTTCTACCCGATGATCATCTTCCGCACCCCGAAGGGCTGGACCTGCCCGAAGTTCATCGACGGCAAGAAGACCGAAGGCTCCTGGCGTTCCCACCAGGTGCCGCTGGCTTCCGCCCGCGACACTGAGGCCCACTTCGAGGTCCTCAAGAACTGGCTCGAGTCCTACAACCCGGAGGAGCTGTTCGACGAGAACGGCGCCGTGAAGCCGGAAGTCACCGCCTTCATGCCGACCGGCGAACTGCGCATCGGTGAGAACCCGAACGCCAACGGTGGCCGTATCCGCGAAGAGCTGGTTCTGCCGGCCCTCGAGGACTACGAGGTCAAGGAAGTCGCCGAGTTCGGCCACGGCTGGGGACAGCTCGAGGCTACCCGTCGTCTGGGCGTCTACACCCGCGACATCATCAAGAACAACCCGGACTCCTTCCGTATCTTCGGACCGGACGAGACCGCTTCCAACCGTCTGCAGGCCGCTTACGACGTCACCAACAAGCAGTGGGACGCCGGCTACCTGTCCGCTCAGGTTGACGAGCACATGGCTGTCACCGGCCAGGTCACCGAGCAGCTCTCCGAGCACCAGATGGAAGGCTTCCTCGAGGCCTACCTGCTCACCGGCCGTCACGGCATCTGGAGCTCCTACGAGTCCTTCGTGCACGTGATCGACTCCATGCTGAACCAGCACGCCAAGTGGCTCGAGGCTACCGTCCGCGAGATCCCGTGGCGCAAGCCGATCTCCTCCATGAACCTGCTCGTCTCCTCCCACGTGTGGCGTCAGGATCACAACGGCTTCTCCCACCAGGATCCGGGTGTCACCTCCGTCCTGCTGAACAAGTGCTTCAACAACGATCACGTGATCGGCATCTACTTCCCGGTGGATTCCAACATGCTGCTCGCTGTGGCTGAGAAGTGCTACAAGTCCACCAACATGATCAACGCGATCATCGCCGGCAAGCAGCCGGCCGCCACCTGGCTGACCCTGGACGAAGCTCGTGCCGAGCTCGAGAAGGGTGCTGCCGAGTGGGAGTGGGCTTCCACCGCCAAGTCCAACGACGAAGCACAGATCGTGCTCGCCTCCGCTGGCGATGTTCCGGCTCAGGAACTCATGGCCGCCGCCGACAAGCTGACCGAGCTGGGTATCAAGTTCAAGGTCGTCAACGTTGTGGATCTGGTCAAGCTGCAGTCCGCCAAGGAGAATGACGAAGCCATCTCCGACGCCGACTTCGCTGAGCTGTTCACCGAGGACAAGCCGGTTCTGTTCGCTTACCACTCCTACGCCCGCGACGTGCGTGGTCTGATCTACGATCGCCCGAACCACGATAACTTCAACGTCCACGGCTACGAGGAGCAGGGCTCCACCACCACCCCGTACGACATGGTTCGCGTGAACAACATCGACCGCTACGAGCTCGTTGCCGAAGCTCTGCGCATGATCGATGCCGAGAAGTACGCCGAGAAGATCGACGAGCTTGAGGCCTTCCGTCAGGAAGCCTTCCAGTTCGCAGTCGACAACGGCTACGATCACCCGGATTACACCGACTGGGTCTACTCCGGTGTCAACACCAACAAGCAGGGTGCTGTCTCCGCTACCGCCGCAACTGCTGGCGATAACGAGTGAGTCTAGGCTATATAGCCTGATTGCTTGAATAAGAACCCCTGGGAATTTGTTTCCCAGGGGTTTTTACATTTCTTGCGTAAGATAAATCACTAAACTCCCAGAATGAAGACGTGTGTTTGCCATGAACCGCACATTAGAATTGCTGATGGTGCGAACAATGCAGTCACGCACACTGAACGAACGAATAGGAGAAGACACCGTGAGTCTTACCAGCATCACCATCATCAGCCCAGAGGCAGCGAACGGCCGCAATGTAGTGGCACTCGGCGTAACCCAAGCCCTCTCTTCCGTGAAGAAAACAGGCGTTTTCCGCCCGGCGGTATGTAGGAAAGACACGTTCACCGACACCCTGATCGCAGCGAGCAACGCAGGACTGACCCGCGAACAGTCCGTCGGCGTCTGCCCGAAGCGCGCTCGTGCCGACAAGGACGGTTCAAGGG
>CAVBVU010000161.1:0-3746 GCA_963598975.1 Anaerovoracaceae bacterium | reverse complement strand
GTCAGATGCACCAGATAGGTTTCTCCGTTCGGCAGATCCACATAGGATCCATGGCCGGACTTCTGCAGCACCGAATCCGGGTTGAAATAGCGCGGCTTGAGATGGTCGTCGTCGGCGCGCTCGTTGGAATCCTTCGGCTGCGAGGTGACGAGTGGTCCGTTCGGATCCGGTTCGTACGGGCCCCACACGTTGCGGGAACGGCCCATGGTCACGGAATGATTGTAGCCAGTGCCGCCTTCGGCGCACATGATGTAGTACCAGCCGTCGCGCTTGGTCAGATGCGGAGCTTCGATGCAGCCGCGGTCGGTGGCGCCGCGCCAGATGCGCTGCGGATAGCCGACAACATGCTTGGTTTCCGAATCGTATTCCACGCAGCAGATCACGCCGGGCTTCTCGTAGCCTTCGCGGGTCTCCCATTCCAGACTGACGATGTACTTCTTGCCGTCGTCGTCATGCAGGATGGACGCGTCGAATCCGGAGGAGGTCAGGTAGACCGGCTCGCTCCACGGACCTTCGATGCTCTTGGACTTGATGAGGTAGTTGTTCACGTCGAAGTATCGGGCGTTCATGGAGTTCATGACGCCGTAGATCACGTAGA
This sequence comes from Anaerovoracaceae bacterium, assembly GCA_963598975.1. Lineage (GTDB taxonomy): Bacteria > Actinomycetota > Actinomycetes > Actinomycetales > Bifidobacteriaceae > Bifidobacterium. The sequence goes on along the minus strand of CAVBVU010000161.1, from coordinate 3,148 downwards.
ACATGTCCTCGGCCTCGTTGTAGGTGAGGCACGGTGCCCAGATGCCCTTGGCGGAAGGCAGTTTGGTGAGGTTCGGCGTGGTGTCGTCGGTGAGCACGTGGGTCAGCAGCTCCCAGTGCTTCATATCTTTGGAATGGTAGATCGGAATGCCCGGGAACCATTCGAACGTGGAGACGGCCACATAGTAGTCGTCGCCTTTGCGACAGATGGCCGGATCGGGATTGAATCCTTTGAAAATAGGATTCTGCAACATTGCTGTTCCTCTCTTTATGTACGGAATTACTTTTGGATCGGGAACCAGTCCTGGGCGATGCAACGTCCGAGATCCCAGGAATCCCAGCCGATCCAGCCTGGGGTGTTGACCGTGTCGGTGAGCAGCTTGTAGTTCCAGTAGTAGAAGCCGTGGCCCTTGCTCCATGCGTTGAGCTGAGATTCGGCCACTCCCTGATACAGGTCACGCTTCTCCTGCGCGGAGAGCGTCTCGGCCTGCGCGCCTTCCTCACCGTTGAGCACGCTCTGGCCGCCGTGGGTGTCCACGCCGCAGCCGACGGAGTTGAACAGGCACCATTCGCCCACGATCGTCGGGAAGTATTCGCTCATCTCCTCGATCATCGGCGCATAGGTGTTCTTCACGAAGTCGTCGTAGCCTTCGACGGTCTGCGGGCAGCCCATCATTTCGGCGGTCATCAGGTACTGGTGGGTATCGAGGATCACGTTCTCGAATTCCGGAGCCAGCTTGCCGTCCTCGCCGCGCATGAAGTCCTTCCACTGCCAGATATCAAAGCCATCGTGGAACACCACGGCCTTGTCGGTCGGCAGAGCGCCCTTGTCGGCATCGCGCAGACGATGGTAGGCGGTGATGTAGAAGTCCTTCAGCCAATCGAACGCGATCGGGCCGGTGCCTTCAGCAAGTTCCGGGTCGACGGCCTTGTAACGGGTGGTCACGTCCATCATGGACCACGACGTGGTGGTGTTCGGTTCGTTGATGATTTCGATGCCCATCAGCGATTCGCGGTTTCCGTAGCGCTTGGCGAGACGTTCGAGCACGGTCAGTACGAATTCCACTTCGTCCGGCAGCTGTGCCCACTTGCACACACCGGAGATTCCGCCGTTGTCGAAACCGTTCTGGCTCATCGGAGCGGTGTGCAGGTCGATGAGGATCGTCAGACCGTACTTGTCTGCCCAGTTGAACGCCTTGTCAAGCTCGTCGATGCAGCCGATGAACGGCGCACGATCGCCGAAGATGAAGTATGGCACCGGAATGCGCACGGAGTTGAGACCCCACGACTTGATGGTGGCGAAGTCACGCTCGTTGATGTATTCGGAACGGTGGGTCTTGATACGCGCCTCGTAGACGGCCGGGTCGAGCTGGGTCGGCAGATAGTATTCGTCGTCCGCGGTGGTGCCGTCGAACAGTGCCGGATTCATCCACTTTTCCAGAACCAGCCAATTGCCGAGGTTCACGCCTTTGATGTAATTGGTATCCATGAGCACTCCTTTGTACGTTGTCACAGCGGTAGCACCAAGTAAATTTTTTATACTTAGTAACTACTTAGTTATATCGTAATACATTTCCGTTCCACGCGCAACTCCGACGATGTCGGCATCCCTCCGACATCCGCCCTTATATTTGATATGTAGACTGCAGACATGCAGATCGATTGACGGAGGAACCGGAAATGCGATACATGATGAGGATCTTCGACACCCCACTGCTGGAGTTCGAGGCATCCTACGGCGAGGGACTGCAAGCCGGCATGCTGACCGCCCACATACTGTGGTTCGATGAGACGCAGAGGACGCGACTGCCCTTCCCCCTTGCCCCGGAACCTGACGATGCCAAGCTCACTTCCTGGCTGGAACGCCGCACCATTCCGAAGAACCGTCGGTTCGCAGCCGAGATATTGGCGCAGGCCGGACTGTCCATTTCGGACACACTCGGCATCATCGACCTCTGCAAGGGTCTGTCGGCCAATGATTCATATTGGGTGGAACGCTCCGATGAGAATCTCTCATTCGCCGACATCAATCTCTTCGACAACCAACTCGACGACACGTTGGCCATCGTGGCGTACACGGGCTACACATCCAGCGAAAAGCATGCCATCGGCCTGTCCAGCGAATGGACCACAGACGGTCAGTTCCCAAAGGCCTGGCGCCATACAGAGAAGGGTATGGAGCTCTGGAAGGCCGGCACCGAAGGCTACGCAAACGCCGGAACGGAACCGTTCTCCGAATTCCTCGCCTCGCAGCTGGCATCCAGACTCGGCATCGAAGCGGTACCGTACCGACTGGCGCAATGGAAAGGCAAGCTCGCATCCGTCTGCCCGCTGATGAACACGAAGGCTATATCGTTCGTACCGTTCTACGCCGCAACTCAGTTGGGTGAATTTCCACGAATCCTGGCCTGCGCGCGTGCGATCTCAGCCGAAGCGTACGAAGCGATGCGCACGATGCTGGTATTCGACGCGCTGATCGTCAATCAGGACCGCCACGCCAACAACCACGGCTTCCTACGTGACAATGCGACCGGACGCATCATCGGTCCCGCTCCCCTGTTCGACCACAATATGAGCCTGTTCAAAAACGATATGCGCGCCGATTGGGAATCGGGCAGATGGACACCGGATGCCATGGCATCGCTGCAGCCTTCGAACAGCAGGCTCACATTCCTTCGGCAGGTCTCGCAGATCATGGGCTCCACACAGCACGAATGGCTGCGCCGAGCATTGGACGTCACTTTGGAGAACGATACGGCGTATCCGATGGAATCCGGCAGAATCGAGGCGCTGAACGGCTATCTTCATGCGGCGGCACGCCGCCTGCTCGACATACCCGTAGTGGATGAGAACGGACTCGCCGAACAGCTTGATGCGATTCAACCCAGCGTTTCTAACGCACCGATCCTACGCAACGAGGCACTGCTGGCCACCCAAGAAAAAACGCACGGCAAACCCGTAGCTCAGTCGTGATAGCCTCACGAATGCGCTGTGGAAATGAGAATACAGGATTTACCGAAGGAAACCATGTTTAAAAAGAGATATCGCGCAATCTGTCTGCTGCTGTCGTTTTCCGTATTATTAACCGCCTGCGGCAGTGTTGGCAATGCTTCGAATGGCAGCTCTTCCGGCAGTAATTCTTCCGGCAG
>CAVBVU010000160.1:0-3835 GCA_963598975.1 Anaerovoracaceae bacterium | reverse complement strand
CCGACAACCGCGAACCGTACTTCAAAGAGGCGGTCGACGAGATGATGCGCGCCCGTACGCTGTGCGCGAAAGCGAACGCAACCCTGCCCGACGACCCAAGCTACGTCGGTCATCTCGAGGAGCTGTTCGGCCGCAAGCTCGACGATGTGCGCATCCTGACGCCGTTCACCTGCGACTTCGGCAACCGCGTGACGTTTGGCAAAGGCGTGTTCATCAATCATTCCGCCATTCTGTCCGCTTCGGGCGGCATTGAGTTCGGCGACGGAGTACAAGTGGCGCCGGGCGTTCGCATCGCGACCATCAACCATGATTTCAACGCGCGCCATTCCATGTATACCTATGGCAGGGTGACCATCAAGAAAAACGCATGGATCGGCATGAACGTAACCATCTGCCCCGGCGTGACCATCGGTGAATACGCGGTGGTTGGCGCCGGCGCCGTCGTCACCAAAGACGTTCCCGACTATGGGGTCGCCGTAGGAACCCCCGCAAAGGTCATCAAGATGCTCGATCCGAACGAGCAGCAGGAGTAGCCCGGGCCGGACGGCGGATTCATCCGGCCCGGAACACCTACCTAGTCTTCGGCCATCTTCGCCACCACCTCGCGTACACAGGTGAGGAAGGCCTGTGCGGACGGGGTAAGCGGCTGGCCCTTCTTCCACGCCATATGGAGCGCGACATGTACGGGTGGGTCGAACGGACGGAAACATAGTCCGCTCCCCTCGCCCGTGTCCACCAATCCGCCGAGGCTCATGGCATAGCCGTACCCGGCACGCACGAATCGGCTGGCGTTATAGGCCAGATTCATGGTGCCGACGATGTGGTAGGGCCTCAAATCGGCACCATACCAACCCGACAGGTCCCGCCTGACCAGCGCGCCCTTCGGCATGATCATCGGCAATCCCTGCAGGTCCTCGGCACGGATCCCATCCTTCGCCGCCAACGGATCGTCCGATCTCATAAGCACGCCCATCTGGTCTCCGCCCGGCAACGGAAAATGATCGTATCTGCTCATATCGGTCGGCTGCACGAGCACACCGAAATCGGCCAACCCATTGTTAAGCCGTTCCACGATATTCTCACCGTAGTCATCATGCAGCTGCACGCGGATGCCGGGATGCAGCTCCCGAACATGCACGGCGGCCTTGGCAAGCACATCCATGACCGAAGATTGGGCGGCCGCGACATGCACGTCGCCCTCGATCTCCTCACCGGAAGCGATTTCGGATTTGGTGCGGTCGGCAAGCTCCACGATTTCGCGCGCACGCCGGTACAGCAGTTGCCCTTCATGCGTCAGCTCCAACGCACGCCCACGATTGCCTCGTACGAACAGCGTGGTACCCATCTCTTCTTCCAGGTCTTTGATCTGCCGAGACAACGCCGGCTGGCTGATACGCAGTACGTCGGAGGCGGCGGTGACGCCCTCTTCCTGCACCACCGCGATAAAATTGCGCAATATTTTGATTTCCATAATCGTCTCGTTCCGCCGCCCACTATGCATCAACACATTAAGTATATGCATTTTTTCGATTAATTACCATTGCTGATTTGTATTTGTTATATCTTCCTTCCGACCATACGATGACAGCATACGCGCTCATCATCGGAGGAATGGAAATGACCAAACCAACCCATGTTCTATTTGTCGGTGCAACCGGCAGCATTGGGCGGCTAGCCGTGGCAGAAGGATTGGCCCAGGGCTATCAGGTGCGTGCCTTGGTGCGTGACACAAGTCGCGCACACTTTGACGCCCGTGTAGACATGTTCGAAGGCGATTTGACCAGCGTCGAATCACTGAAAAGCGCATTGGATGGCATCAATGGCATCGTATTCACCATGGGTGCGCACGATGGTCCTTCGATGATCGAAAAAATCGATTACGGCGCGGTGCGCAACACCCTGCTCGCCTTGGATGGGCGTAAGGTGCGCATCGCCCTGATGACGGCGATCGGCGTGACCTACATGGATTCGAAATACAACCGTGACTATCAGGCGCACGATTGGAAACGACGTTCCGAACGTCTGGTGCGCACCAGCGGCAACGAATACACCATCATGCGCCCCGGCTGGTTCGACTACAACGATTCCGACCAACAACGACTCGTATTCCTGCAGGGTGACACGCATCGTCACGCAAGTCCCGAAGACGGCGCAGTCGCACGCGCACAGATCGCGCGCGTACTGGTGTCGGCGCTGGGCAGCGACGAAGCCGACCACAAAACGTTGGAGCTTATCGCCGAGCAAGGCCCGGCACAAGCCGACCTGACTCCCCTGTTCGAAGGCTTGGAGCCGGATGCGGCCGGCTCGTTCGACGGCGTACATGACGAGGCAAACTTCCCGCTCTCCACCCAGCCCAAACGCGTGCTCAGGGATCTCGACATGATCCAGTCACTGGCCTGACCACGAAAGCCCCATGACGTTAGGACAGCGGAAGACCATGAACGTCCGCAAATCACGCTCAACGGCGACGCCGATGCCCTGGAATCGGCCGGCACCATATTCCTCGGTTACCCAATCTGGTGGGGCGATGCGCCGATGCCGATATACACGTTCCTCGAAGGACGCGATTGGGTGGGCAAGACCATCCATCCGTTCTGCACGCACGAAGGTAGCGGTTTGGGATCGACCCCAAACAACATCGCCGACGTCACCGGAACAACCGTGGAAACCGGTCTTGCCGTGCGCGGCACCGACGCGCAGAACAACGCCGACAAAACCGCCAAGGCAGTCAGTGAATGGATTGCCAAGGCCGGTCTATAAGAGACTCGCACCAGCCAGACAGTCCGGCTTTTCCAGCGCACCTTCAAGCCGGAGAAGCCGGGCTTTGACATCGAGACCGCCCGCGTAACCGGTAAGCCTGCCGTCCGAGCCGATGACACGGTGGCATGGCACCATGACGCCAACCGGGTTGTGGTGCACCGCCCCGCCGACGGCCCGTGCCGAAACCTTGCGGCCGTCGGCGCGCTTCGCTTCCAACCGGTGCGCAAGCTCACCGTACGAGACGGTCTCGCCATAGGGGACATCCCGCAGCAACGCCCAAATTTCCTCACGAAACGGCGTACCCTCCAGTCGAATCGGCACACGCACCTCTGGCTCACGCCCCGCGAAATATTCATCCAGCCAACGGAAGGCGAGTCCGAAAACCGGTAGACCGTCCGCCCACACCGCATTGCCATCGTCGGTATCTTCCGTATGTCCGTCGAAGCGCAATCCCAGCAACGCCTCACCATCCGAGACCATCGTGATGCCGCCGATCGGCGAATCGTAATGCGTTTTGAACCTGCTCATCCTCCACACCATACAAGCACACGCCTATCTGTCTTATAGATGGCTAATTACTTCCCCGCCAACGCCGAATAACCGCGAAAATATACCCTGAATCTAGACGTGCTAGAAAGATCCGTCATCTATGGCGCAAATAGGCCGCTCCACCTTATAGTTGTAGAACAGGCCAGAACGAAGGAGTCGGCATGGGATATGCGTTGATCACAGGAGCCTCCGGCGGCATCGGATGCGAATTAGCTCTACTATTCGCGGCGGACGGGCATGATTTGGTAATCACGGCACGTAATCAAGCCAAGCTCGACGACATGAAAAACTTCCTGGAACGACGTTATGACGTGCATGTCGAAACGTTCGCCATCGATCTGAGCGAAGATGGCGCTCCGATGGAATTGCACGACTACACGACTTCGCACGGCTTCGTCATCGACCATCTGGTCAACAACGCCGGATTCGGCGAATGGACAGGCTTTCTGGATGGCTCATGGCACCGCCAACACGAGATGATGCAGCTCAACATGGGCACGCTGGCCGAACTCATCCACCGCTATGG
>CAVBVU010000159.1:0-3848 GCA_963598975.1 Anaerovoracaceae bacterium | reverse complement strand
CCTCACTCCGCTCCGAAGTGGAGAAGGAATCGAAAGCCGTTTCGAGTTGGTCTTTGAACCAAACCATCCAGGATGATGAAATGGCCAACGGTGTTCTTCCTGTCGAAGGCGAGGGCATCACACTGACCATAGCCAACCCGATGTCCGTGAGCGGAGACAATGCCGATTCGTCATTGGCAAGAGAGAACGGCAGTCAGGTTCGAGTGGTTACCGATTCGGATCTGCAGACGTTGGTGTCGCTGTTGTGGCAGGCTGGTGCCGAAGCCGTGGCCATCAATGGGTATCGTCTCGGTGTGCAGACGTCGATCAGAACGGCTGGTTCCACGATTCTTATCGGTGTCAATTCCGTGCAAAGCCCTTACAAAATCGAGGCGATCGGCGATTCCGGCAATCTCGCCGACGCCGTGAGCAAGAAATCCCAACAACAGTTGTATGACGATTTCAAAGAAGCCGGCATCTATCCGCAGGTAAGCAAAAGCAAATCTATTACACTTGAAGCGGCGGCGGTGGGCGAAGTTACCTACGCGAAAAGGAGCGAGTAATGGCAGCGGTTTTGGGAATCATCATCGGTGTGGTCATCGGCGTCTTCGTGCGTCCTGATATTCCCATCGAACTCCAGCCGTATCTGCCGATCATGGTGCTGGCGGCTCTGGACGCGTTGCTGGGTGCGGCACGAGCCTACTTCCAGCGCAGTTTCTCCGACAAGGTTTTCGTCATCTCCTTCTTCTCCAATGTGATCACAGCCACATTGCTGGTGTTCCTTGGCAATCAGCTCGGTGTCGGTTCGCAGCTGCAGACTGCTGTGATCGTCGTGCTTGGCATACGTATCTTCACCAATGTGTCGTCCATCCGACGTTTCATCTTCCGGGGTTGATGTTCGATGCCAGGAAAACGTGATGACAAGGATGTGCTTTCGAAAATTCATGACCAGAAGGTCAAGGATCAAGACAACGACAGCATGCAGACCGGTTCGTTCCCCGTGGTTCGGCGTAAGCCTAAGCGCATTTCACTGAACGCCAGATCCACTAGGGCCCGTCTGTATTCCAGCGTGCTTGTGACACTGCTGTGCGCATTGCTCGGCTTTGGATACGCGATTCAGCTGAACAACACGACTTCCACGTATGAGACGATGAGCGAGGATGAGCTGACCAAGCTCATCAGCGAGACCAGTACGCAGGTGCAGAAGCTTGAAGAACGCAAAAGCGAGTTGACCAGTCAGCTGAATTCACTCAAGGACACGGCCGACAAGAATGAGAAAGCCGCGGAAATCGCGCAACAGAACGCCGAATCGAACGGTATCCTCTCAGGACGTCTTCCAGCCTCCGGCGAAGGTGTGGTCATCAACATAACCCAAGGATCGAAGCAGGACATCGACGCGGCGATTCTGTTCACACTGCTCGAGGAGCTGCGCAACAGCGGCGCGGAAGTCATCGAAATCAATTCGGTGCGCGTCATCACCAGCACCTACATCAGTGATACTTCCAGCGGACTCGACTGCGACGGCACCACATTGACGGCGCCATTCGTCATCAAGGCGATCGGCAGCTCCGACAATCTGCAGAATGCGGTCAACCTCGCGGGCGGCGTGGGCTCCAGATTGAAAGTCAAGTACGGAGCCACGGTGAAGGTCGAAACATCGGACAACGTGGAAGTCACCGCAACACGTGATGCGCCCCAGTATACGTATGCGCATGTTGTCGAATAACGATCGATTCCGTTTCGATTGCGTCTGAAATACGCGGACGTGTGGCCTTGTCACGGTCGCGCGTCCGTTTTTTAGCGAGTCGATGTCGGCACTCGTACCTATCTTGTTCATCGTTGATATGTAGTCCAGGCCTGCACATTGGTAACGCGGACCCCGATAGTAAAGGACAATCCATGGCTGAACAGACCATCTCCATAACTCTCAACGGCGAAGCGAAGGAGGTGGCGGCAGACCAGACCGGTGTCCAGCTCTTCGCGCAAGACAAGAACATTATCGCTGTGCGGCTGAACGGCGAACCTCGCGATCTTTACACAGAACTTCACGATGGCGACGTTGTGGAACCCATCGCGCTCGACAGCGAGGATGGCGTGGCCATCATGCGCCATTCCGCGACCCACGTGATGGCCCAGGCGGTGCAGGAGATTCGTCCGGACGCCAAGCTCGGCGTAGGCCCGGTCATCAAGGACGGCTTCTACTACGATTTCGACGTCGAGACTCCGTTCACTCCGGACGATCTCAAGGACATCGAGAAGCGCATGCAGCGCATCATCAAGTCCTCCCAGTCCTTCCGCCGTCGTGTAGTGAGCGAGGAGGAGGCGCTTGCCGAGGAAGCGGACCAGCCGTACAAGCTGGAGCTCATCAAAGACAAGGAAGCGCATCTCGACCCGGAGGCCGCCACCGAAATCAGCGGCAAGGAACTGAGCTTCTACGACAACGTCGATCGCGACGGCAACGTGGTCTGGAAGGATCTGTGCCGTGGACCTCACCTGCCGAACACCCGTTACATCAAGGCTTTCAAGATCGAACGTTCCGCCGCCGCGTACTGGCGTGGAAGTGAGGCCAACCCGATGCTCCAGCGCATCTACGGCGCGGCCTTTGCGACCAAGGAGGATCTGAAGGCATACCAGACCCGTCTCGAGGAGGCCGCCAAGCGCGACCACCGCAAGCTCGGTGCGGAGATGGATCTCTTCTCCTTCCCGGATGAGATCGGCCCGGGACTGTCCGTCTTCCATCCGAAGGGCGCCGCCGTCATCAACGCCATGGAAGATTACTCCCGTGAGATGCACCGCAAGCACCACTATAGCTTCGTACAGACCCCGCACATCACCAAGGGCGGTCTGTACGAAACCTCCGGACATCTGCATTGGTACAAGGATGGCATGTACCCGGCGATGCGCCTGGATGAGGAAAAGGACGAGAACGGCAACGTCGTTAAGCAGGGCTTCGACTACTACCTCAAGCCGATGAACTGCCCGATGCACAACCTGATTTTCCGCTCTCGCCAGCGCTCCTACCGCGAGCTGCCTCTGCGTCTGTTCGAATTCGGCACCGTGTACCGTTACGAGAAGTCCGGTGAGGTCCACGGCCTCACTCGCGTGCGTGGCTTGACTCAGGATGATTCCCACATCTACTGCACCCGTGAGCAGATGAGGGACGAACTGAAGAACCTGCTGACCTTCGTGCTTGGTCTGCTCAAGGACTTCGGTCTCGACGACTTCTATCTGGAACTCTCCACCAAGGATCCGCACAAGTACGTCGGTTCCGATGAGATCTGGGAGGAAGCCACCAACACGTTGGCTGAAGTGGCCAAGGAATCCGGTCTTGACCTGGTCGACGATCCGTGTGGCGCGGCCTTCTACGGTCCGAAGATTTCCGTGCAGGCACGCGATGCCATCGGCCGTACCTGGCAGGTTTCCACCATCCAGCTTGACTTCAACCTCCCGGAGCGTTTCAAGCTTGAATACATCGCCGCGGATGGAACCCATCAGCGTCCGGTGATGATTCACCGCGCCCTGTTCGGTTCCATCGAGCGTTTCTTCGCGGTTCTGCTCGAGCACTACGCGGGAGCCTTCCCGGCATGGCTCGCTCCCGTACAGGTGCTTGGTGTGCCGGTCGCGGATGAGTTCGCACCGCATCTTCAGCAGTTCATCGCCAGCTTGGAGGAAGAGACAGTCCGCTGTGAGATCGACATGTCCGACGACCGCTTCGGCAAGAAGATCCGCAACGCATCCAAGTCCAAGGTGCCGTTCATCCTCATCGTCGGTGAGGAAGACATGAACAACAATGCCGTGAGCTTCCGTTTCCGAGACGGTAGCCAGCTCAACGGCGTGCCGGTGGATGACGCCAAGGCCCAGATTATGAC
>CAVBVU010000158.1:0-3935 GCA_963598975.1 Anaerovoracaceae bacterium | reverse complement strand
ACGGTCAGTCATCCAGCAGCACGCCCTCCTGTGGCGGATCGAGCCAGTAGGATTCCTTCTCCACGCTGACCGTGGACGCCCACCATGTCTGCCTTACTCCTGGAATGGATCGGATGGAGCCGTCGACCACGCGCCAGAGATCCTCGTCATCGTCCGCGATGATTTCGATGAGATAGTCCGCGCCGTTCAGTCCGACGCCACTCATCACATACGTCACTTCGTTGATGTCAAGCAGGGTTTCGGCATCAAGCTGGTATGGCGGGTCGACGCCGACTCCAAGAAACGCCTGCCGGAAACCACCCAATCGCATCGGACTGACCGTGGCCATGATGCGCATCACACCGGCGTCCTGCAGTTTCTTGATGCGTCCGCGGATCGCGGTGTGCGTCACACCCAGCCTCTCCCCCAAGGCGGCATAGCTGGCTCTGCCGTCTTTTTGCAGTTCATTGAACGTGTGCACGAACCGTGCGTCGAGACGATGCGCCGGTATATCGGTGCCTACGCTCGCCTCCCGCTTGGTCATGAACCCCGTCTCTCCATACGAGGCAAGCAGCCGGTTGACCACGCCGACGTTGTGGTCGTCCAACACGAGCCTTCCGCATGAGAAGACCTGGATTCGCGTGAGCCCCGGCAGTGAACGCAAATCATGTTTCAGGAAACGGTCCATGCCTTCGGAGGAGTACACCACCACCTCGGCTATGATGTCCGCATCACCCAACGCGCAAACCACATACGTCACCTGCGGCATGGCCTTCAACGCGCTCAGGGCCTCCTCACGATGCCCGTTGACGCGCAATCCCACCAACACCTGGCGATAATTGCCCAAAGTCAGCGGATTGCATACCGGCACCACCGTCATGATGTTCGCGTCCGTAAGTCTGCGGTAGCTCTCCGTCGCCGCGTATACGGAAACACCGATCTTGTCGGCAAGCGCCTGCATGGTCATGCGTCCGTTGCATTGCAAAGCGGAGACCACTCTCAGATCGCGTGCGGTGATCGTCATGTTTCCTTCGTCATGCGTCATTGCGTTCTCCTCATAGCCACAGCATCAACCATATACTGCCCGCGATGGCGGCCAGGGTGACACACAGTATGATCCAGTCCCAGACACGCATCTTCAGGTTCACCCGGTATGTGCGTGCCACGTTGAGGTTCAGTCCGCGCGATTCCATGGCCCATCCCACGCCTTGGCTCATCTTGTAGGCGCGGATGAGTACCGCGATGATAATCGGCAGATACGATTTGAACCGGTCCGTCATTCGTACGAATACGTTTCGTTTCGTTCCGGCCGCGTTGGTTTTGCCGCTGAGGTCGAGTCCGCGTGCTCGTTGGGCGGCGGATACGGATTGGAATATCGAGAAGAACACCGGAATGTATCGTAGGGCCGTGGCCAGGGTGAGACCCGCTTTGTAGGGCATTCCCAGCGAGGTCAGGCCACGGATCAGTTTGGTTTGGCTGGTGGTGAACAGGGTGAGGAAGCATGCGAAGCCCAATGCTGGGATGCGCAGGCCCATCACCACTGCCATGAGCAGATTTTCCTGGGTGAGCGTGAGCCATCCCCATTGCCAGAGCACGTGGCTTCCGCTCGGGTCGAAGATGGGCCAGAGCACCACGATGAACGCTATGATCACCGCGAGGATCTTCCATACCCATGCTATGCGTTCGGCCGGAACGCGGTCGGTGATCAGCATGATGTGTTCGAGGATGAGCGCGCCTGTTATGAACGCCCAGTCACGCCACACGAGGCAGAGGACCAGCAATGCCACGGATATGAGGAATTTGACGCGCGGGTCGGTTTTGTGCAGCCATCCGTCGCCTGGTACATACAGGTCCGCGTCCATCAGTGTCTCTCCTTATCGTTCGCCACTTTCAGCAGTGCATGCGTGGCGGATACCGGTCCTCTTGATTGGCGTGCCTTGCGTTTCACGGTAATGTTCTGCGCTTCCGGGCTACGGTCGATGGGGCCGTATTGCACGACGCGCCCGTCGTCGAGTTCCAGTACGTGGGAACAGTAATGGTATACGGCACGCATGTCGTGGCTGATCATGATGACGGTCACGCCACGTGCGTTGAGTTTCTGTACCGTTTCGAGGAAACGTACGGCGAGCCTGTGGTCCAGTCCGGCCGTCGGCTCATCCAGTACGAGAATCGGTGTGCGCATGGCGATCACCGATGCCAGCGCCACCGCCCGGCGTTCGCCGTAGCCGAGTGTTGCCGGAGACACATTCTCATAGCCGTGCAGATCGAACAACGTCATCATTTCGTCGACGCGTTTGAATACGGTCGCGGCATCGAGGCCGAGCGCCGTGGGCCCAAAGGCTATTTCCTCTTTGGTGCTGGAGCAGAAGATCTGATGGTCTGGGTTCTGGAATACGAATCCGACGTGGGACGCCATCGCGCCGACGCGATGTTGGCCGGTGTTCAGGCCGTCGACCATCACGGTTCCCGAGGTTGGCCGCAACAGTCCGTTGAGATGCTTGGCCAACGTGGTTTTGCCCGAACCGTTGCGTCCGATCAATCCTACGAATGAGCCTTGTTCGATGGCAAGGTTCACATCGTCCAGCGCAACGGAGTCGTTACCGCCTCGTCCATACCGGTAGGTCACGTTTTCCATGGAGATGATCGTTTTCGCACCCGCCGTCGCGACGTCATTGGTTCTGACCGCTTTGATCTGCGGCTCGGGGTCGTCGAAGATTCGCACGCCGGCCGATTCGAGCAGAGCCTTTTCCTTGAGGAACAGTCCCGCATCGCCGTTGCGCACCAGTTCGCCGTTGACCAGAAACAGCACTTGGTCGGCCCAGTATGCGATATGTTCGACGTCCTGCCCAGCCATGATCACCGTCATGGTACGGGTTTGCCTGATGCGTTCGAGCACGTCGAACACTTCGCTTCTGCCTTCCGGATCGAGCGCCGCCGTCGGCTCATCGAGAATGAGCACATCCGGTTCGGCCGCCAGTGCCGCGGCGATCGCCACACGCTGCATCTGACCTCCCGACAGGCTGGTCGGCACCCGTTTTCTGTAGCCGGTCATACCCACCAGATCCAGCATGATGTCGATTTGTTGGTCGATTATCCGCGGATCGATGCCGCGATTTTCCAGCGGAAACGCAATCTCGTCCTCAACGCTCGCGCAGAACAGCTGTGATTCGGGATCCTGCTGCACGTATCCGACGCGTTCGGATAGTTCCGACACGGAGTAACGCCGCGTGTTCATGCCGTTGACCTCGACGACGCCGGTCATGGTTCCGTCCGCCAAGTTCGGAATGATGCCGGCGAGCGCCATGCACAGGGTGGATTTGCCCGCACCGGTCGGACCTATGATGCCGACGAATGATCCGGGACGGATGTCGAAGCTGACGTGTTTGAGGCTTTCGACCGGTTTGCTGCCGTCCGTCATAGGCGCGTATTTCCATCCCAAATCGCGTACAGTGATCATTCTCACTCCATAATCCTGCGGGGAACCTTATATGGATAGACCATATTACGGCCCATACATAACGGCCCGCGGGCCACCGTCATCATGCGGCATGCCCACGGGCCGTCATATCGGATGGCCGAACGTCACTCGCTGACTTTGAATCCGAGGTTTCCCATACGCACCAGCGGCGGGTACGCCTTGCGCACCGCGGAGAACAGGGCCATGCCCACGACCAGTCCGACGACCATCTGGAAGGAGTTGCCCACGATCTCGCCGAGCGCCGGGCCGAAACCGGAAAGGATTCCGCCCGCTATGAAGTAGCCGAACACCTTCCATACGCCGGCGATCACCGAACCGATGATGATGTTCGCCGGTTTGAATTCCTTGATGAGCAGTCCGACGAGCACGGCCTGCACGCCGTCGATGATGAAGGTGAAGATGGCCCATTGCGGATATCCGGAGATCAAGTCGGACAGCGCCGGTCCGAGTCCGCCGATGATGCCGCCCACCCATGGGC
>CAVBVU010000157.1:0-3953 GCA_963598975.1 Anaerovoracaceae bacterium | reverse complement strand
CGTATGGTCCCGCCGCTGATCATCACCGAGGAGGACGCTGACAAGGCCGTGTCGATCATCGCACAGACAGTCGAAGCATTGTCCGCGTGATCCGACCGAACCTACGGGAATCGTAAACACAACCAAGAAAGAGGGGAGCGGCATGAAACACATGGTCATAACCATCGGTTGCGAATACGGCGCCGGTGGCCCTGAAATCGGAAAGATGCTCGCCAAAGCGCTCGGCATCGAATACTACGACCGCGATCTCGTCGACAAGATCATCAACGACCTCGACGTCGATAAGGAGCTCGTAGAAAAGGCCGATAAGGGAGCGAACGTTCCCTACACGTTCGAAACGACGCTCGGCCCACGCTACGCGAACCTGACGAACAAGGTCATTTCCCTGCAGTATCAGGCCATGCACGAGATGGCCGAGCGCTCGTCCTGCGTCATCATCGGTCGTAGTGCCAACTATCTGCTGCAGGACAGGGACGACCTGGTCAACATCTTCATCTACGCGCCGGAAGAGGATCGAGTCCGCGCGATCATGGAGAAGCAGTCCGTGAACGAGAAGCGTGCGAAGGAAATCGTCGGCTACAACGACGAGAAGAACCGCAGCAGGCATCAGTACATCACCGGCATGGACCGCGGTGATCGCAGGCAGCGCGACATTCTGATCGACAGCAGCATGCTCGGCTGGGAGAAAACCTGCCAGTATCTGCTGCTGCTTATCGAAATGATGAACGAATAACGGACGAAAGGGCCGTGGCTCGGGGGAGCGCGGTCCTTTTCCATTCTTGAAACACCATCGCAGAGCTTACGTGAGGAAGGAACTTTCGATGGAAACTCCAACTAAGAAAACATCAGAATTTAAGAAATCATTCAGTTCGCTCGACATCCTGATGATCGCCTTCGGTGCGATGATCGGTTGGGGATGGGTGGTCTCCACTGGTGACTGGATCGGAACCGCGGGCGTGATCGGCGCCATGCTCGGCTTCATCCTCGGCGGCGTGATGATCTTCTTCATCGGCATGACCTACGCCGAACTGACGCCGGCAATGCCTGAGTGCGGCGGCGAACATGTATTCAGTATGAGAGCCATGGGCCCGATTGGATCATTCGTCTGTACCTGGGCCATCATCCTCGGCTACGTGAGCGTCGTCTGCTTCGAAGCATGCGCGTTGCCGACTATCATCACCTATATCTGGCCAAGCTTCCTGCAGGGTTATCTGTACTCCGTGGCGGGATTCGACATCTACGCCACATGGCTGGGCACCGCCGTGCTGTTCGCAGTCTTCATCACCGTGATCAATATCATGGGCGCCCAGATCGCCGCCAAACTGCAGAACATCCTGACCATGTGCATCGGCGCCGCCGGCATCCTGCTGATCGCAGCATCCGTCGTCACCGGCGACGTCTCCAATCTCGAGAACCAGCTGTTCGAAGGCTCCGGCATGGCCGGCATGATGTCGACCATCATCAAGGTGGCCGCCATCAGCCCGTTCTTCTTCATCGGCTTCGACGTGATTCCGCAGGCCGCGGAAGAAATCAATGTGCCGCTTAAGAAAATCGGCAAGATCCTCATCCTCTCCATCATCCTGGGCACCAGCTTCTATGCGCTGGTCATCTTCTCCGTCGGCTATGTGATGACCGGAGATCAGATTGCGGCATCCAGCAGCGGTACTGGTCTGGTGACCGCGGATGCCATGGCGGCGGCCTTCCACAGCACCATCATGGCGAAGGTACTGATCCTCGCAGGTATGTGCGGCATCCTTACCAGCTGGAACTCGTTCATGATCGGTGGCAGCCGTGCCATGTACTCCATGGCCGAGTCCTACATGATCCCCCGTTTCTTCACCAAGCTGCATCCCAAGACCAACTCGCCGTACATTGCGATCATCGTCGTCGGTCTGCTGAGCGTGCTCGCCCCGTTCGCCGGACGCAAGATGCTCGTGTGGGTCGTGGACGCAGGCAACTTCGGATGCATCCTCGCATACTGTATGGTTGCGCTGTCCTTCCTCATCCTGCACGTGAAGGAACCGAACATGGTTCGTCCGTACCAGGTGAAGCATTGGAAATTGGTCGGCGTCATCGCGGTGCTGATGTCCGGCATCATGATCATGCTGTACATCCTGCCCGGCACCGGTGTGACCCTGGCCCCGCAGGAATGGCTCATGGTCGCCGGATGGTCCGCACTCGGCGTCGTGTTCTTCATCTTCAGCAAGTTGGTCTACAAAGACAAGTTCGGCTACTACGCTCAGCTGTACGTCAGCGAATTGCACGATGGAGTTGAGGAAGAGAAGGAAATCACCGAATCCACCACCGTCGTCAACCCCGCGGCCGCCGAAGCCAGCGTTCCGGACGAATGGTCCAACGGCTTCAACTACTTCCTGCCGGTGAACCTCGTATTCGGCAAGGGCAAGGTGCAGGAGATCGGCAAGCTCGCATCCATGCACGGCTCCACCGCGATGATTGTCACGGGCGGCAACTCCGTGAAGGCCAACGGCACGTACGACAAGGTCCGTGCGCTGCTCGAAGAGGCCGGCATGACCACCGTGCTCTTCGACAAGGTCACGCCGAATCCGTTGACCGCCACCGTTGATGAAGGCGGCAGAATCGCTAAACAACAGCATGTCGATGTGGTGATCGGTCTCGGTGGCGGCAGTGCCATGGACTCCGCCAAGGGCATTGCGTTCATGGCCGAAAACGAGGGCGGCGTCAGCGAATACATCTACGGCGAACGCACCTCCAGCAAGGCATTGCCGCTCATCCTCGTGCCGACCACCTTCGGCACCGGATCCGAAGCCAACGGCTTCTCCGTCATGACCAATCCGGCCAACGGCGACAAGAAGTCGTTGCGCAGCCCGGCACTCGTGGCAACCGCATCCATCGTCGATCCCGACCTGATGCGCACCATGCCGAGCAGTGTGATCGCGGCCAACGGATGCGACATGCTGTGCCACTGCATCGAGGCCTACACCGCCAACAACGCCCAACCGTTCACCGACGCCCTCGCACTGTATGCGATCCCGCTCATCGCCAACAACATCGTGAGCCTGTACCGCGGCGAGGGAACCGACGAACAGTGGGCCAAGGTCTGCCTCGCCGGCACCATCGGAGGCATGATCATCAACACGGCGGGAGTCGGCCTGGGCCACGCCATGGAACACCCGGTCAGCGGACTGAAGAACATCACCCACGGCAAGGGCCTGGCAGCCATCGAACCGGCCACCATCGAAGCGACCTACCAGTACAACCGTTTCAAGTACGGCCGCATCGCAAGGGTGCTGGGAGGCTTCACCGCAGAGGATTGCGCTCCGCGAATGAAGACACTGCTACGGGACCTCGACCTCGACGTGACCCTGAGCGACTTGGGCATCGAGAAGAAGGACATTCCGTGGCTCGCCCAGAACACCCACAAGGTCTCTCCCGGAAACCTCGTGAACACGCCGGGCTCCAAGCTCGTCACCTCCGAGGAATCCCTGGAGAAATTGTACGAGGCCATGCTCTAAGCGTTGAACGCTAAGAACACCTTCAAATAGGGGTGTGTTGTTCCGCCAATATCATCGGAACAACACACCCCTATTCGTTACGAGTCGTGTACGCAAAGAATTACGCGCAAAAGATGTTGACGCCGCCGAACTACAATTCGAACACGCGCCTGATGAAGCCCTCCACCTTACGCCAGTAAACATCAGGAGCCGTACCCGCGCTCTCCATATGATTAGCACCGGGAACCAGTAGCTTCTCGCGGTCCATGCTCGCGCAGGCATTGTAATTGATATCAAGGAACCGCGGATTGACCATATGATCATCACCGCCATGAATGAACAGCATTGGAATGGTCGCACGCTTCAACGACTTCACGCACGACGCCTCCGTGAAATCATATCCGGCCCGCCACTTGCAGATAAGCCCTGCGGCATCCACACAGGCGGCGGCGAGCGGACGAGGAAGATGAAACATGGTAC
>CAVBVU010000156.1:0-3962 GCA_963598975.1 Anaerovoracaceae bacterium | reverse complement strand
TCCGTATACACGCCCGGATGCCCCTGATGGAACGCCATGTGGTGAGTCTTGCCGTCACGATCCACCTCAACATCAAGACGTGAGCTCAACGCGTTCACCACGGATGAGCCAACGCCATGCAGGCCTCCGGCGGCGTTGTACGAGGAGTTGCCGAATTTCGCGCCCGCGTGCAGCTTGGTCAGTACGACCTCCACACCCGTAAGCTTGGTTTTCGGCTCGACGTCAACGGGGATACCTCGTCCATTATCGGCGACTTCGACGGAACCATCGGTATGCAACGTCACGACGATATGGTTGCAGGCGCCGGCGAGCGCCTCATCGACGGAATTGTCGATGATTTCCCATAGGCAATGCATCAAGCCTTGACTGTCGGTGGTGCCGATGTACATGCCCGGACGCTTGCGAACCGCATCCAGACCTTCCAGCACCGTCAGACTACCTGCACCGTAATTATCCTTGGCCATACTCCCCTATTCCCGCCATCGTGCCAATCGCACAGAATGTCTTCATACGCGCTTTACACGCGAGAAGTCGAGAAACCCATCTGTCCGGCGGATTTCTCGACTTCTTTCATATCATACGTTCGTTCGAATCACTGATCCAGGAAGTCACGCAACGTCTGCGAACGAGACGGATGACGCAGCTTCGACATGGTCTTCGATTCGATCTGGCGAATACGTTCACGGGTCACGCCATACACGCGTCCGATGTCATCCAGAGTCTTCGGCTGACCGTCCTCAAGGCCGTAGCGCATCTTGATGACGCCCGCTTCTCGCGGAGACAGCGTCTCGAGGACCTGCCTGAACTGCTCCTGCAACAGGGAGAAGGCGACTGCGTCGGACGGTGCGATCGCATCGGTGTCCTCGATCAGATCGCCGAACTCGGAATCGCCGTCCTCGCCCAGCGGCGTATGCAGCGAAATCGGTTCGCGACCGTACTTCTGTACTTCTTGAACCTTCTCCACCGGCATATCGAGCTCACGTGCCAGCTCGTCCGGAGTGGGCTCTCGTCCGAGATCCTGCAACATCTGACGCTGCACACGGGAAAGCTTGTTGATCACTTCCACCATGTGCACGGGCACGCGGATGGTGCGCGCCTGATCGGCCATGGCTCGGGTGATGGCCTGACGAATCCACCACGTGGCGTAGGTGGAGAACTTGAAGCCCTTCTTCCAATCGAACTTCTCAACGGCTCGAATCAGACCCAGATTGCCTTCCTGAATCAAATCGAGGAAAAGCATGCCACGACCCGTGTAACGCTTGGCAAGAGACACCACGAGTCGCAGGTTGGCTTCCAGCAGATGGTCCTTGGCTCGCTTGCCGTCATTCGCGGCCCACTTGAGTTCGCGCTTGCGCTTGAAGTCCATCTGATCCGCTTCAGTATCCAGAAGGTGCTGTGCGTACAGACCCGCCTCGATACGTTCGGACAGATCCACCTCCTGCTCCGCGTTCAGCAGGCTCACTCGACCGATCTGCTTGAGGTAGTCCTTGACCGGATCGGCGGTGGCGCCGGCGGCCACCACACGGCGTTTTGGATTTCCGGACGGCGTCAGATTGTCGTCGTCATCGTCATCGCGAACGACGAAGGCTCCCTTTTCCTTGGGTTCCTCGGGCTTCTTACGCTCTTCCTCTTCTTCGTCGTCATCTTCCGGTTCCGATTCTTCGTCTTCGTCCTCATCGAGGTCGTCATCGGAGTCAACATCGTCAAGATCATCGTCGAAATCGTCAAGGTCGGTGTCATCCACCGGAGCGTCCTCATCGTCAAGGTCGTCTTCCTCGACAAGCTCCTCTTCCTTCTTCACGGGAGCGCTCTTCTTCGCGGTCGTCTTGCGAGGTGTCTTCGTAGCGGGTGTCTTCTTCGCCGCGCTCTTCTTGGTGGAGGCCTTACGCGTAGCGGTTTTCTTCGTGGAGGTGGTCTTTTCGGTCAGATCAGCCTGTTCCATGCTTGCCGTCGTTTCCTTGGTGGCCAAACTTATCCTCCTATTGATCCTGCCGGGAAGCGTATACCATATGGGCCCACTTCTGGCAAGGGCAAATTTACAACTATGTGAGTAAACCATCCCGGCAGGACGATTATTCCCGAAAACTTGGCCTTCCTCATGAAGAGCACGCGGATTACGGCGTGTTGCCTTATGTTTCATAAACCCAAGCCGGACCGATATGGCGTTGGCATGCGGAACATACGATTGCGGCCAAGGAACATCCCTCGTCCACTTCGAGAGCGTCCAACGCGCATTGCATGGCCCCGGCATCCCGACCCAGCCACCACAGGATATAGCTGATCACGGCGAGCGGCTGTGCACGGTATCGCTCAGGCACCATGAAGAATATCTGGAACAACATGTCGATTCCCCGTTCGCAACGTTCCATATCCGGCTTCGCGCGCGGATCACGGAACGATTCGTTCAGCAACGTCTCCAATCTACGCGCGTTGCTCGCCAACATCGGCCGTTCGACGAATCCCATGAGATACTCCCGTGGGGCCCGTTCCTCGTCGATGATGATGGAAACGAGCAACGCATCCCGCATGGAAAGCGTCCAAGTCATGCTCGCCGCGAGCGCCAGCACATCCGTCCTGTCGAGTACGCATGCGCTCGATGCGTCATTGGGCTTTTCGACGTACGTCTCATATCGACATGCGCCATCTGCCGCTCCATCCGTCGTCGACGATTCCGCCAGTTTGTCCATCCAATGCGTGAACGGCTCTTTCATGACCATTCTCGCGGCGCTGACCATGCCGTCCTCCCGATGGCATTGGTTCAGTTGGTTTTCGACTTGTTGCATCTCGGCACTGTCTATTACGGCCGCACCGTACACCTTCGTGTCGTTCAGTTTGTCTGTTCCCATGATTTCGCCCTCCTTGGCATGTTGATCGGACGCCTGTTGCGCCGTTATTACGCACTATGCACCACTTGCGCGGCCAATGTCCCGTTTTTCGGCCCCTGTGGTCGGAGGATGCCCTTTTCGGCGTTTCATGCGATGTCTTACACCTCTGTATGTGTTGCAATCATTGAGATTCGCTCTTGTCTCGCGCCTGTGGATAACTGTTCTTTATGAGCAACCCCACCGACTTGGAACAGATTGAATCCCGCATCGTCTCTTTTGTGGAGGATTTCGCATTTCTTCATACTGATGATGAGAACGATGCGTCGACCGGCCAGTGCAGACGTCTGGCCGATGCCGTGGCCGCGCAGGCGGTTACGTCAAGCGAAGGTGGCAAGAGGCTGCGTGCCCTGCTCACATTGGAGGCTTTCCGCGCGTTCGCGTCCGACGAGGATATCGAGAATCATATCGATGAGGTGTTTGGTCTCGCGTGCGCGATCGAGGTGTTTCAGACCGGTGCCCTCGTACATGATGACATTATCGACGATTCCGATTTGCGGCGCGGAAAACCGTCCGCGCACCGCGCCTTGGCCACACAGTCCGGCAATGACACGATAGGCCGTGGATTGGGCATCATGCTGGGAGACATGCTTGCCACGTCCAGTGTGGATATCGTCAACAGATCCGTGGCCGGGCTCGATCGCGGCTCCGATATCATCTCCGCTTTTCTGAACATGCATCGCGAGGTCGAGATCGGGCAGGTGTTGGACCTGGCGGTGGAGCTCAATTCCTTGAACGATCCGGATGAGCTGGCACGAACATCGTTGAACGTGTTCCGTTGGAAGACCGCAAGCTACACCACCATCGCTCCGCTGGAATTCGGTATGCTTGCCGCCGGTGAAACCAAACGATCCGCTCGCGAACAAGCCTTGGCAATTGGGATTCCCCTCGGATTGGCGTTCCAGCTCGCGGATGATCTTCTGGACGTCATCGGTTCGAGTCGGAACACCGGCAAGCCTGTCGGGGGCGATATTCGAGAGGGAAAGCGCACCGTTCTGCTCGCGGACGCGCTCAATGCGGCGACATCCGAAGAAAAGGCCGAGCTGGTCGGCGTGTGGGAATCGCCGGCACGTTCCGAAG
>CAVBVU010000155.1:0-4014 GCA_963598975.1 Anaerovoracaceae bacterium | reverse complement strand
GCTGGAACGGGTTCGGGTGCTCGGCTTGTCGAACAGCACGGCAATGCCCTGCGGGCCCGCGAACGGCTGGTGGTAGAAGCGGTTCTTGCGGAATTTGATCGCAAGTTCCAGTACCTGCTTCTGTTCTTCGTGGTTCAGGTCGTCATCGCGCAACATGTGGCGCAGTTCCGGAGTTGCCATCGCTGGCTCCTTTCAAAAGTTATGCGAATCCCGTAATCGTCAGTCGTTCGGCAAATCGGATGGGACCTCGGCGAGAATGGCGATCGCCCTGTCGATGTCCTGTTCGGTAACAATCAGCGGCGGGGCGAGTCTAATGGCGTTCGGCGCGACCGCATTGACGATGAGACCATGCTCCAAGGCCCAGTTCATCACAGCATGGGAGCACGGGTGCGCAAGTTCAATCGCATCCAGCAGACCACGGCCACGCACGGAGACGAACAATTCATTGCCGCAAGCCTCGATGCCGTCCCTCAACTGCTTTCCGCGTGTTTCGGCATTTTGCACCAGGTCCTCTTCCTCGATGACTTCGAGGGTGGCCAACGCCGCGGCGGCGCCCAGAGGGTTGCCAGCGAACGTCGATCCGTGAGATCCCGGAGTGAACAACGCCGAAAGTTCCGCGCCGAAGGAGATCATGCCTCCCATCGGGAAGCCGCCGCCGACGCCCTTCGCGAAGGTGACGATGTCGGGAACCACTCCGCCCGCAAGATCCTCACGCTGGAATGCGAACCACGATCCGGTACGCCCGATGCCGGTCTGCACTTCATCGATGATGAGCAAGGCCTTGTTCTCGTCGCACAGCTGACGCGCGTACTTGACGTAATCCGCGCCAAGCGGACGGACTCCGGCTTCGCCTTGGATGAGTTCCATGATGACGGCCGCGACGGGCCCTTTGCCGTACTTTCCGACTCCGGTTTCGCCGAAGGCCTCCTGCAGGGCCGACTTGTCGCCGGCCTCCACGAATTCGATATTCGGAACCAACGGCTCGAATGCCTCTCGAATCGCCGGCTTCCAGGTTGCGGACAGCGCACCCATGGTACGACCATGGAACCCGTGGGTCATGGCGATGATTCGCGCCGGCTTGCCGCCAAGGGACGGCAGCGCTCCCTGCAGGGTACGGCCGTACAGTTTGGCGAGCTTGAGAGCCGCCTCATTGCCTTCCGCACCGGAGTTGCCGAAATACACGCGAGAGCCTTCGGGTGCCCCCGCGAGTTTCACGAGTTTGGCCGCAAGCTCGATCTGCGGTTCCGTCGCGAAATAGTTGCTCACATGAGCCGCTTTCACAGCCTGGTCGCTGATGGCCTTGACCCACTTCGGATGGGCATAGCCAAGCGAGTTCACCGCGATTCCCGCCAGGAAGTCGAGGTATTCGTTGCCATCAACATCCCAAATGTGAGCGCCTTCACCATGATCCATGACGCGCAGAGGCGTTCCGAACACGTTCATATGCACCTGGGAATACTTTCCCAGCCACTTCGTATCTTCGCTGCCCAGCGTTTCCAGTTGTTCAGTTGCCATAGGAACTCCTCATCTCAATGCCGTCATCCGGCACGACCATGGTGCCGATGCCCGCGGTGGTAAAGATTTCGTTAAGGATGGAATGCGGTTTGCGTCCATCGATGATGTGCGTGCGGGGAACGCCACCATCGATGGCACGCACGCACGCCTCCATCTTCGGACGCATGCCGCTTTCCAGATCGGGAAGCATATCGCGCAGATTCTCGACGCCGATACGTCCGATCAGGGAGTCACGGTCGGGCCAGTCCGCATACAGTCCGTCCACATCCGTGAGAATGACCAGCTTGCTTGCCCCAAGCGCCGAAGCCAGTGCGGCGGCGGCCGAATCGGCGTTCACATTAAGCACTTCCGTGGCGTCGTCTTCGTTCGGAGCCACGGAGGAGACCACCGGAATGCGACCGGCGTTGATCAGATCCTCAACAGCGGATGCGTCGACGCTCACCACGTCTCCCACCAGACCGATGTCGGTGGGTTTTCCATCGATGATCGGCTTGCGCTGCATGGCGGAGAAGAGAGCGCCATCCTCACCGGAAAGTCCGACTGCGAACGGACCGTGGGCGTTGATCAATCCCACAAGTTCGCGGGAAACCTTGCCGGTCAGCACCATTCGCACCACGTCCATAGCTTCCGGAGTGGTTACGCGAAGTCCGCCCTTGAATTCCGACTTGATACCCAACGCCTTGAGCATCTGCGAAATCTGCGGCCCTCCCCCATGAACCACCACGGGATGCATGCCGACCTGACGGAGGAACACCATGTCTTCGGCGAAGCATGCTTTGAGATGATTGTCGATCATCGCGTTGCCGCCGTACTTGATGACGATTCGCTGTCCGGCGAATTCTTCAAGCCACGGCAACGCTTCGATCAGCACTTCCGCCTTCTGGTCGGCGCGCAGATCGGTATGCACGTCGAAATGGAATCCAGGTCCCTTGAGTTCTCTTGTCATCGCTTGTTGATCAGCTTTCGTAGTCTGCGTTGATGCTCACGTAATCGTGGGTCAAATCATCCGTCCATACGGTTGCTTCCGCATCTCCCGCATGCAAATCGATGTCGATATGGACCTCGCGCGGAGTCATATCCACTTCGGAACGATCACGTCCCGCACCGCCGTTTTCGCAAATTCGCACGCCGTTGACATCAACCGTCACTTTGGTGGAATCATACGGAGCCACGTCAGCGGGCACGGTTCCGAGGGAACTGACGATACGGCCCCAGTTCGGATCGTTGCCTGAAATCGCGCACTTCAGCAGGTTGGATGCCGCGACCGCGCGACCGCATGCGAGAGCGGCCTGTTCGCTGGTGGCACCCGTTACCTTGACGCGGATGTCATGGCTTGCGCCCTCTCCGTCACCAACGATCTGACGTGCCAGAGATGCGGTGGCCTGGGCGACCAGATCGTTGAATTCGTCCGGATCCGGTTCGACTCCGGAAGCGCCGGAGGCAAGCAGCAGCACCGTATCGTTGGTGGACATGCAGCCATCCACGTCGATGCGGTTGAACGACATCTCCACGCCGACATTCAATGCGGCCTGGAGCTGGCCTGCGCTCACCACCGCGTCGGTGGTGATGACGCACAGCATGGTGGCAAGCTGCGGCGCGATCATGCCGGAACCCTTGACCATACCACCAACACGAAAACCGTTCGATCCCTCGAGTTCGACGGTCTTCGGCTTGGTATCAGTGGTCATGATGGCGTGGGATGCATCGGCACCAGCCTGCGCGGTGTCGGACAAAGCATGGAACGCTTTATCTGCGCCGGAAAGCACATTGTCGAGAGGCAGCAGTTCGCCGATAAGACCAGTGGAGCACACAGCCACATCCTCAGCATCGGTTCCCAGAAGTCCTGCGACCTTCTCCGCGGTGGCCTTGGCCTGCTCGTAACCGGGTTGTCCGGTACAGGCATTGGCTCCACCAGAGTTGAGGATCACGGCCTTGATCTGACCATTTGCCGCGATTCGACGCGACCATTGCACCGGAGCGGCGCAGAAACGGTTCGCGGTGAACGTTCCGGCTGCTGCGTTCAGCGGTCCGTTATTGACCACCAGAGCCAGATCCTTCTTGCCTTCAACTGCGGAAATACCGGCTTCCACACCAGCGGCGGAAAAGCCCTTTGCGAAAGTTACACTCACGGTGCCACTCCAATCTTCGTCAATCCTGCATCTTCCGGAAGTCCCAACGCCACATTCAAGGACTGCACCGCCTGACCGGCCGTGCCCCTGTTGAGATTATCGATCGCGGCAAACGCAAGGAGTCTGCCGGCCTTACGATCTACAACCACCTGGATATGTGCCGCGTTCGATCCGATGATATTGGCGGTGGCCGGCATGGTCCCCTCCGGCAGCACCACCATGAAATCCTGATCCTTATAGGCGTCAAGCCAGACCTGTCGAATCTCGCCGTCCGTCATGTTCTTGGCTTTGTCGGTGAGTTTGGCGGACACTGAGGCAAGAATGCCTCGCGCCATCGGAACGAGAATCGGGGTGAATCCCAACGTGAACT
>CAVBVU010000154.1:0-4148 GCA_963598975.1 Anaerovoracaceae bacterium | reverse complement strand
GTTACGTGGATCTCAAGAGTTTCCAGCGTTGCCCGGTCACGGTGACTCCGGGACGCTGACACCCAGCGTTTTCGCAGTAAGTTATCCACATATCCACAGATGTCTCCCAGTCGCTTGACGGGAGGCATTTTTTTATGACTTAATGGAGATACCCCCTCGCAAGGGTGAGAGGGGGTCATAACAGTAAAGGAAATCATAATGAAGGGTTCAAATGAAAAACCTCCTCCTCGCAATGCGGAACTTCTCCCGGAGGAAGAGGCTACGGGTGCCTATGTGGAAGGGTTTGAGGAAAACGATGCCGCCCAGCTGGATGGCAACATCCCCTCGTCCGGTCTTGACGATCTGCTTTCATTCGACGACCAGGTCTGTGAACGGTGGCTCCGTATGATTGATCGTCCGAAAGAAAAACTTCCCTCATATAACGGCGAGCTTGAAGCGGAGATGTCAGGAGTCAAGGTTCCGTTTCATGTAGTCAGGGTTGACAATCAAGTGTGGGACGCTGAGCAGGCATATTATCTGGCCTTGCTCGCCGCGCGAATCTCATGTGATGTCATCGATGTTTTTCGAGGGCGTCAACGACCGGCCCGAGTGGAGCGTGTGCTGACGGTGGAATGCATGAAAAGACTTAAAACCGCGTCCGAACTGATGATTGGGCATATGCGGGAGGACGCGCGACTCTACGCGAAAATAGGCATGCTTCCAATCAGCGTGTCCTGCGTGGACGGTTGGCTGGTGAATCCCTCGAAATTCGAATGTTCCGTTTTGCTTCGCATAGGTGAGACCCGAATCAACTGCAATACGTCGTTTATTTTCAAAGGATCCGTTTGGAAATGCGCCGTGGCGGACTTCGGATAAGTGTTTCGTCTGGATGTTCCTTGAGCTGAGATCCCTGAGAATGGCTTCATGAAGCCGCTCTCAGGGGTTTCAGCGTGCCTTGGAGTACTTGCAGCTACTATAGGAATTCATGTTGCGAGAATTTATACCGGAGCCTGCCTATAGCACCACGGATGAGGATACCGTCTATGCGCTTCTGTCGAGGAGGGCCGAACGGAATCCGGATGATTTGATCGCCCAGTGGCAGGATGACAAATCTCGCCGTTGGCATGATGTGACCGCAGGCGAGATGCTCGAGCGGGTGCGGTCCGTCGCCCGCGGTCTTATGGGACTGGGTGTCAAGGCTGGGAACATGGTCGTGATCTATTCCCCCACATGTTACGAGTGGGGGGTAGTGGACTTCGCGTGCGCCGCAATTGGTGCGGTCAGCGTGCCCGTGTATGAGACGGATTCGGCCAAGCAGGCGGCATCCATCATCGAAGAGGTGGAGCCCGTCCTGGCATTCGCGGGGGATTCGGAGCATTTCCGTACGTTGGAACAGCTTCGAGATCAGAACGACAGTCTTGAGTATGTGTTCAATTTCAGTGCGGACGGGCTTGATGCGGTGGTCAATTTCGGACAGGGCATCAGCGATGACGCTCTTGATGAAGTCATATCGCGTGTCAAAGCGGATGACATGCTCACCATCGTCTACACTTCCGGTTCGACGGGCAAACCCAAGGGTGCCATGTTGTCGCATCGTAATTTCACCCATATCGTGCTTAACGGCTATATCATTCTCGACGAGATGCTGTATCAGCCGAACCGTCTGATGCTGTTTCTGCCGTTGGCGCATTGTTTCGCCCGATACATCCAGTACGTCGCGATCGGCGGGCAGGGCGTTGTGGGGTATCTGCCAGGGGCCAAGCATCTGCTTGCCGATCTGCGGAGTTTCAAGCCGACGTATTTGCTGGGTGTCCCTCGTGTGTTCGAGAAGGTATACAACGCGGCATCGCAGAAAGCGGGTGCGGGCTTCAAGGGACGTGTGTTCGCCAAGGCGTTCGAACATTTCGTGCAGTGGTCGAAGGACTCCCAGGAGACGGGGCGGCATTCCACGGCGTCCCGTGTCGAGCATTCGTTCTTCATGTCGACCGTAGGCAAATCCATCCGATCCGCGCTTGGGCCGAACATGCGTTATCTTGCGTGCGGCGGTGCGCCTCTCAACGTCGATCTTGCGCACTTCTTCAATGGCATGGACGACATCACGTTCATACAGGGATATGGTATGACTGAGACCGCAGCTCCGATGATTGTCAACTGGCAGGAAGCCAATAGGGTCGGTTCCGTCGGCAAGCCTGGTCCAGGCATGGGAGTCAGGACCGATGACGATGGTGAATTGCAGGTGATGGGACCGAACGTTTTCCTCGGATATTACAAGAAGCCCGAATTGACAGGCGATGTCAAGATGCCCGATGGTTGGTTGCGCACAGGTGATTTGGGAACCATCGATGATGACGGCTTTGTATATATCACGGGCCGTAAGAAGGACATCATCATCACGGCCGGAGGCAAGAACGTCAGTCCGGCGCCTTTGGAGGATATTATCAACACCTGTCCGATAGTGTCTCACAGCGTGGTGGTCGGTGACGGAAAGCCGTTCATTGGCGCTCTTATCGAGCTTGATCCCGAAATGGTCGGTTCTTGGCTTGAACACCAAGGGCTGGATGCGAACATGCCTATGGAACAGGTGGCGAAGAACGATGCGGTGCGTGTCTTCGTGCAACAGTACGTGGAGAAGGCCAACGCGAATGTGTCTCGTGCCGAGTCGATCCGCAAATTCGAGATCCTGGACGAGGAGTTCAGCCAGGAGAACGGAACCCTGACCGCCAGTATGAAGGTGGTTCGACCCAAGGTTTTGCTGCGGTACGAGAATGTCATCGAGGATGTGTTGTATGCGCCGAAGGCGTCGAACAAGCCGTTGCCGAAGACCGTGCAGATCCTTGAACGTACCACCGAAACGGTCAAGCAGGCTTCGGAAAGCATGCGCCAAGCTTCCGAATCGATGAGCCCGAAGGTACGCCAAGCGTTTGATACCATGCAGGATAGAATCAAAAAACAAACCGAGGATGCGTCGTCCGCGGACGCGGACCGTGTCGAATCCTCGGAAACTGGTGAAACCAACAACTACGAGGAGCGATAATCTTGGCAATTCGCGAAATC
Source organism: Anaerovoracaceae bacterium (assembly GCA_963598975.1). Classification (GTDB taxonomy): domain Bacteria; phylum Actinomycetota; class Actinomycetes; order Actinomycetales; family Bifidobacteriaceae; genus Bifidobacterium. The sequence goes on along the minus strand of CAVBVU010000154.1, from coordinate 1,115 downwards.
CGAGTCGTACCCGATCCGGTGCTGCGCACACCTTGCGATCCAATCAAGGAGATCACGCCGGCAGTGCGTCATTTGGTGCAGGATCTGCTTGATACCGTAGATGATCCCGGACGGGCCGGTCTTTCCGCCAATCAGATCGGCGTGAATCTGCGCGCGTTCTCCTACAACATCAACGGCGAAATCGGATATGTGCTTAACCCGGTGCTTGAGGAGACGAGCGGCGAACAATACGGCGACGAGGGATGCCTGTCCGTGCCGGGGCTGTGGTACAAGACCCGTCGCGCCGACTACGCGCGTGTGCGCGGCATCGATCTCGACGGCAACACGGTCGTGCTGGAAGGCCATGGCATCATGGGCCGGATGCTGCAGCATGAGACCGACCATCTTGACGGACATGTGTATCTCGACCGTCTCGAAAAGGAAGAGCGTCGTGAGGCCATGCGCTATATGCGCAACCGTGCCGGCAAGTAACGACATCCGTATCCGGCGAAACTTCATGGGGTCTCGTCTTGGTGAAAGACGGGACCCCATGGTATCCTTGCAACTCGTGTGCCAACCGGCGAGAAGTCCTGTCGCGGGGATTTCAGACCACCCATTATCGTCAATCGGCATGCAAAGAATTCGCGTCATGTCCGCGACGGCCTGTGTCGGTCGGCCGCACTTCGGTGGGGCTGCACGCAGGAGCGCATGACCAGGCAAAAACCGACAAGAAAGAGGTAGCGATACCATGGCTCAAATCAATATGAGCGATATGCTGAAGGCAGGACTGCACTTCGGCCACCAGACCCGTCGTTGGAACCCGAAGATGAAGCAGTTCATCCTCACCCAGCGCAACGGCATTCACATCATCAACCTGTTCAAGTCGCTCGACATGATCGACAAGGCCTATGACTTCATCAAGGCCACCGTCGCCCACAACGGCACCGTGCTGTTCGTCGGCACCAAGAAGCAGGCTCAGGAAGCCGTTGCCAACCAGGCCACTCGCGTGAACATGCCGTACGTGTCCGAGCGCTGGCTCGGTGGCATGCTGACCAACTTCCAGACCGTGTCCAAGCGCGTCTCCCGTCTCAAGGAACTCGAAGAGATGGACTTCTCCGACGTGCGTGGCTCCGGCC
>CAVBVU010000153.1:0-4157 GCA_963598975.1 Anaerovoracaceae bacterium | reverse complement strand
GGAGTGGTGATGATGTGATAAAGCCTGGCACCGATGATTCCGCACGGTACGACAACCAAGGTGATATCAAGAATCTGATCGAAGTTTCCGCCGCATTTTTTCCAGCGTCCAGTGGTAATCCACACCGCCAGTACGATGCCGAGAAGGATGCACAAAGCATAGATGTGAATGGTCACCGGTCCGATGGAGAATTGCGAAATCGTCGGTGACGGAATAGATGCAAGTGTCATGGTTCCTTGATGGTAGTCCGCGCAGCCGATATGCCGACGCGGACCACCAGGATTCTTGAAATTAGTTGGACTTTAGAATCGGGCGTTGTGGATACCTTCAGCGAGTTCCTCAACCTTGGCGGCCAAGGCCTTAAGCCCTTCGGACTCGTCAACTGCACCGACTCCGGACTCATCAAGCATGGTCTTCACCAACGCGGAACCGACGATGACGCCATCCGCATACGCTCCGATTCCGGCCGCCTGCTCGGCGTTGGAAACGCCGATGCCGACGCATACGTTCTTGGCTCCGGCCTGACGAGTACGGGCAACCAGTCCTTCAGGTGAAGCGTCGAATGAGGAGCGTTCGCCGGTCACGCCCATTCGGGCCGCGGCATAGACGAAGCCACGCGCATTGTCGGCGACCACCTTCAGTCGATGTTCCTTAGAGTCCGGAGATACCAGGAATACGCGGTCCAATCCATGACGGTCCGAAGCTTCAATCCATTCACCGGCTTCGTCCGGAATCAGATCGGGGGTGATCAGACCGGCACCGCCGGCGTTTTCAAAGTCACGTGCGAATCGTTCGACTCCGTAATGGAAGATGAGATTCCAGTAGCTCATAACCAGAGGCACCCCTCCGGCATTGGCTACGGTTTCCACCGCCTTGAACACATCTGCGATCTTCTCGCCGTTGTTGATGGCGATCTGGGATGCGGCCTGAATGGTCGACCCATCCATTACCGGATCGGAGTACGGAAGTCCGATCTCCACCACGTCAACACCATGTTCAACCATGGTACGGAAGGCCTTGAGCGAATAGTCCGGATCAGGGAAGCCGTACGGCAGATAGCCTATGAATGCCGGTTTGTTGGCCGCCTTGAATTCCTCGAACAGGGCTTCGGTCGGGCTTGGCTTGTGGCTGATGCCGAGCGGCTGTCCAGACGGCGTTGTTGCTGTTGCGTTTGTCATGATGGTTGTTCCTTCTCTCACTCGCCGTCTGCGTTGTTGCCCTGCGCGCCATTGGCTTCAAGCGCCTTGGCCTGCTCATCCGTCAGATAGCCGAACCACTTGCCCGCGGTGTTCATGTCTTTGTCTCCACGGCCGGAGATATTGACGATCATGACAGGATGCTCATAACCCTTTGCCTTCAAATCTGCGGCGGCCTTATAGGCGCCGGCCACGGCATGGGAGCTTTCAATCGCGGGGATGATGCCTTCGGTCTCGCACAGATCCTTGAACGCGCTCATCGCTTCGTCGTCGGTGGCCCATGAATAGTTGACGCGACCGATTTCCTTGAGCCATGCGTGCTCTGGTCCAACGGATGCATAATCCAAACCGGCGGAAATGGAATAGGTGTCGAGCGTCTGTCCTTCCGAATTCTCAAGAAGGTAGCTCTTGGCACCTTGGAACATTCCCAGTTCTCCGGTACCCGGCGCGAAACGAATGGCGTGGCGACCGGATTCGGGACCATTGCCGCCTGCCTCATAGCCATAGAGATTCACTCGGTCGTCATCCAAGAAGGCGTTCATGATGCCGATTGCATTGGAGCCGCCTCCAACGCAGGCGCAGATGGCGTCCGGATGATCGATTCCGTACCAGTCCTGAAGCTGCTGCTTGGCTTCCTCGCCGATGATTTTCTGGAAGTCACGAACCATGCTCGGGAACGGATGCGGCCCTGCCACGGTGCCAAGCAGATAATGGGTGTCCTTGACATTGGTGACCCAATCCCTCAAAGCCTCGTTGATGGCGTCTTTGAGGATGCGGTCTCCAAGGGTGACCTCCACTACTTCAGCGCCGAGCATACGCATACGAGCCACATTAAGCGCTTGGCGGCGGGCGTCGATCTGACCCATGTAGATGCGGCACTTAAGGCCGAGCATCGCGCAGACCGTCGCGGTCGCAACGCCATGCTGTCCCGCACCGGTCTCAGCGATCACACGGGTCTTGCCCATACGCTTGACGAGCAGGGCCTGTCCAAGCGCGTTATTGATCTTGTGGGCGCCGGTGTGGTTCAGATCCTCACGCTTAAGGAAGACGCGAGCATCAAGGCCGGTCTTTTCCTTGATTCGCTCGGCGAATCGCGGCGCTTCCGTAAGAGGAGACGGACGACCGACATACTGCTGGTTCAGACGTGCGAGTTCCTTGTGGAACTCAGGGTCGGCCTTGGCCTGCTCATACACCTGCTCGAGCTCATCGAGCGCGGTAATCAACGCCTCGGGAACATAACGTCCACCGAATTGGCCGAAATACGGTCCCTCGTGGCTTTCCAACGGGGTCTGTTCGGATGCTTTCACTCTTGCTCCTGCCTTTACTAATCGTTCCACAGCTTGTTTATGATTGTCCGCGGTGGCCACTCCTTCACCGACCAGCACCGCATCGGCCCCCGCACGGGCATAGTCCTCAAGTTCAACCGATCCGAACACGCCCGATTCGGCGACGCGAATCACGTCATCCGGCAGATCTGACGCAAGCTCCATGTACTTGTTCACATCAACCTTGAGATCTTTGAGATTTCTGGCGTTGATGCCGATGACCTTGGCTCCGGCATTGATCGCACGTTGAATCTCCTCACGGGTATGGGTCTCGACCAAAACCGTCATGTTGAGACTATGCGCCAAACCCAGCAACGATGCGAGCCTGTCATCATCCAAAGCCGCGACGATCAGAAGCACCAAGTCGGCCCCGTGCGCGCGTGCTTCCCAAATCTGGTATTCGGTAACGATGAAATCCTTACGAAGCACCGGAATATGCACCGCAGCACGCACGCTGTCAAGGTCATCCAGAGACCCTTTGAAACGACGTCCCTCGGTGAGCACGGAAATCGCGCTGGCACCACCTTGTTCGTACTCGCGTGCCAATGCCGCGGGATCCGGAATATCACTCAGATGGCCCTTGGATGGCGATGCCCTTTTGATTTCGGCGATGATCGGAATCCCATCCGATTTTTTCAGCCATTGACGCGCATCGATGGGGGCAGGAGCTTGGGCCGCCTGTCGTTTGATTTCGTCCAACGGCACGTTCTTCTCGCGAATCTGCTGGTCCTCTACGGCTCCCGCAACCAATTCATCAAGCACAGACATAATCTTCCTTTCAGCGTTTCGCTCGATTGGCTGGTTTTACGCTTCTACAACTGACGAAGCTGGGATGCGATCTGCACCGCTTCCACACTGGCTTCGGCCTTGTTGCGGGTTTCCTGCCACTCACTGGCCGGCACGGAATCAAGTACGATTCCTGCACCAGCCTGCACGCTCGCTTCATGGTCGCGAATGAACGCGGTTCGTATGGCGATCGCCATATCGAGGTTTCCGGAAAAGTCGAAATATCCGACGGTGCCGCCGTAAATACCTCGATCGGCGGGCTCAAGCTCGTCGATAATCTCGATGGCTCGAGGCTTCGGAGCTCCGGACAACGTTCCTGCGGGGAACGCCGACGTGAACACGTCGAAAGCCGTCATGTCCGGATTCACCTGCCCTGTGACGGTGGAGCAGATATGCATGATATGGCTGAATCGCTTGATGTCCATCAGCGATACGACTTCCACGCTCTCCGGCAGGCAGACACGGCTCAAATCGTTGCGTGACAAATCCACAAGCATGATGTGCTCGCTGCATTCCTTCGGATCGGCAAGCAGCTCCTGGGCAAGCCGCTCGTCTTCCTCAGGGGTGTCTCCACGAGGCCTCGAGCCTGCGATCGGGAATGTCATGGCATGGCCGTTGTCAACCTTGATCAGGGTCTCCGGGCTGGAACCGATCACATTGAAGTCACGGCCCTGTGCATCGGTGAGCGCCATGAAATACATGTATGGGCTCGGATTGAGCGTGCGCAATACACGATACACGTCAAACGGATCCGCAGGGGAATCGATATCAAGACGCTGCGAAATCACAACCTGGAACACATCACCGTCGACGATGTGCTGCTTGGCCACTTCGACGGCATGCTCATAAT
>CAVBVU010000152.1:0-4338 GCA_963598975.1 Anaerovoracaceae bacterium | reverse complement strand
GTCCCGCGTGTCCGAGAAGTTCCTGCCGTATATCGACATCAAGACCCCGATCGTCGCAGCCAAGCTGCACAACGAGGCCGGCATCATCGGCGCCGCATACTATGCGAGCACCAAGATGAAGTGATTCGGCACGACTAAGACGCTTTGATGGGTGGCCCATCCGATTCCGTCGGATGGGCCATCTTCGTATTCGTCCGCATCCACCTGGCCGTCGGCCGGATGCGAACCATGGAGTAGGGTGGAAGGCATGCGTTTTTCCTCAAGGGTAGATATCAGCGATCCCAATCCGATAGCGGCGGCCGAAGCGGCGGCAAGGAAGTCCGGCTCCGCGCTGGGCAAGACCAACGACTCCAATCCGACCAGACACGCCCTCGCGCCAGACCTTCTGCCATACGTCTACTCAGCGGAGCCACGCGGCCAGCGTTATGCCCGCGAAGCACTGGCCGAATACATGAACGGCAAGGGAATCGGCTGCGATGCCGACGACCTGTATCTGCTCAGCTCGACATCCGAAGCCTACTCATGGCTCATCAAACTGCTATGCGACGCGGGAGACGCGCTGCTCGCACCGAAACCGGGCTATCCGCTCATCGAATCGATCGCCCGCCTCGAATGCGTGGACATGATCGAATACCAGCAGCGATTCGACGGATCTTGGTACATCGACATGGTCGAACTGAAGGAAACGCTGGAAGGTGAGGACGGCGGGCGCATCCGCGCGTTGGTGCTCATCAATCCCAACAATCCGACCGGCTCGTACGTCAAACCATCAGAACGCGTGGAACTGGTGTCGCTCTGCAGGAAGCATGGGGTCGCGATCATCGCGGACGAGGTGTTCTACGATTACGATCTCGAACCGTTTGACGGCAACGCGCGTCTGGCGGGAGAGAGCGGCGTGCTCACTTTCGCGTTGGACGGCTTTTCGAAGACGCTTGCCGCCCCGCATGCGAAGGTGGGCTGGATACAGGTATCCGGCCCTTCGGACGACGTCGCTGAAGCCAAACGCAGGCTTGACGTGATCGCCGACGACTATCTGCCGATGAGCGAACTGATCGCCAGGCAGATGCCGCTGATGCTGCAGGCCGCTCCGAGTCAGACCGCCCGGGTGCGCGATCGCGTCCGGGCGAACCTTGAGGTGCTGCACGCCATGCTGCGGGCCGATGAGAGCGGATTGGTGGATGTGCTGCGGGCCGAAGGCGGATGGAACGTGCTTGTACGAGTGCCGGGTGTGATCGACGAGAACGAGCTGGTGCTTGCCATGATCGAACGCCATGGCGTTTCCGGCCAGCCCGGATACTTCTTCGACATGACGTCCAACGGATATCTGGCCGTCTCGCTGTTGCCCCGGGAGGAAGAATTCCGCCGCAACGTGAACGCGGTGCTCCGCACGGTGGCCGGGCTCATCGAATCGTGACGATTCAGGATTTCGACGCCTCGTAGCGGGCGCGGATGAGATCGTCGTAGAACGCCACGGCGTCGGACGGCGTTCCGTCGAACACCACGTCATGATCGTCCACCACGAGCGTTCGGTCGATCGCATAACGTGCGTTCGTGATCAGGTTCGTGTCGTGCGTGGCGAACACCACCTGCCTGTCGTAGCTGAACAATGCTTCCGCGACATGCGCGGAAGCGACCTCGTCCAATCCTTTCGTGGGCTCGTCGGCCACAATCGCGGCGGGGGAGAAGCTCAACGCGGACGCGATGGCCAGCAGATGCCGTTTTTCGCTGTCGAGCGCGGATGCCGGTTCGCGAGCCACGCAGGCGAGGTCGAAGTGGGCGAACAGGTTGCCTATGATTGCCTGCCGTTCGCTTTCCGGAACCTTGTGCCTCTTCAACTGCTGGTCGATGGCCTCGCGGATCGACGCGGCCTGGTAGTAGCTGTTGGGGATCTCCTCGCGGCGTACGCGGCCCACGAACCCTTCGATGCGTTTCAGGTCGCGTTTGACGTTCGGATCGTATTCGATGCCGTCCGCGCTGACGCGTACGGCGCCGCCGGTCGGGGTGAGCGCGCCGTCGAGGAGCTTGAGCAGTGTGGTCTTGCCCGAACCGTTCAAGCCGATCACCGCCACACGGCGGTTTTCCGGAGTGATGGTCAGCTCGGTGGCGTTCAGGCCCGCGTTGCCGTCGTCGTAGACATGGGATGCGCCCCTGAGAAAGAACGTCACGGATTGCGCATGGTGCGGGGGTTTGGAAAGAAAAGCATCGAAGAATCCCATGTGGCCCATTGTATACGTCCCGTTTCCACGGACGGTTTGGCGCATGGAAAAATCCCGCCGGACGACGTCCTTGAGAACGTGCGCCATGGCGGGATCCCATGTATGGTCCACGAGCGTGGTCAGGCGAAGGTGTAGCCGGAGAAGTCGTAGGAGTAGACGCGGTAGATGTAGGAGGTGTTGAGCGTCATCCTGAATTCGCTCAACAGCGTGCCGTCCGGGGAGTACTGGCCGAACAGTCCCTTCATGCCGGAATCGATGAGCACATTGCCGTTCTCAAGCTCCTGCGCGGACGAGACGTACGGCGAGTAGGGAACGTCGAACGAGCTGATTTCCGTGTACGTGCCGGCGTTCTCGTCGATCAGATACTTGCGGTACTGCGAATGCGCCGTGTCGGACGAGAACTGCGTCGAGATGCCGTCGATCACGGACCAGTCGAAGTCGGGGCGGGTCAGCGCGGTGCCAAAGTTGTTGTCGAACATGTACAGGTAGTACTGGCCGTCCTGCAGCGAATCGTCGGAGACGTAGGTGATGGAATGCTGGCCGCCGGTGTCGGAGAAATCGCCGACCTTGGTGAGGAACGAGTCGGCCTCCTTGGTGCCGTTCCATACGGAGGCCTCGCCGATCATGTAATCGAGGGTCGGGTCGGTCTCCAGATCGCTGACCTTGATGATGGTGGAGGTCTCGCGTGCGGAGAACAACGCGGAACCGTCCGGCAGCATCTGGATGGTGTTGCAGTGCAGCCAATCCCAGCGGCTCTTGGCGTTCGAGTCGGATTCGTCGGTGCCGGCGTGCGTGGTGGACTGCTTGTAGTCGGCGAACATGTCTCCGAAATCGAGCAGCGGCGTGACCTCGCCGGTGGAGGTGTCGAGTTTGACGACCTGGTCCTGTACGGCGTTGTCGCTGCGGTTGCGCTGTGTGGCGAGCATGACGATGTTCTCGTCGGAGTCGAACACGTAGTCGTGGTGCAGGATGTATCCGGAACCCAGGTCATAGATCTTCTCGAGCTTGCCGAGACGGTTCATGGCCACGAGATGGTGCGTGGACGCGGAGAACCACATGAGACCGTCCTCGTCGAACAGTAGGCGGTGCGAACGATAGTAGAGCACGGGAATCTCGCCTCGCAGCACGCCGTTCGTATCGTAGTAGAACATGAAATCCTGCTCGTCGGAATCATTGCCGAGAATCACGTACAGGCCATCTCCCAGATCGGTGCCGGAAGCCGCGCTGACGGTGCTTTCGAGCTGGACCTCCTCGTTGCCGAGCAGGGACGCGCCCTTGTGCTCGATGGTCCGCGTGCGTGAATCGCCGTTCTCGTCGGTGAGCGTCAACGTGATGGTGTTCCGCACGTCCGGCACCAGGCCGAGCAGCTGGAACTCATGTTCCTTCTGGTACGTGTTCTCCTGATAGGCGGTGCGGGTGAAGTCCGCGTAGCCGTCGGCATGCACGGTGTAGGAAACGGAGACCGCGTCGTCAGTGGTGAAGTACACGTACAGGGACGTGGTGTTGGTGCCGTAAGGATTCTCCTTGACGAACATGTCGGACTCGGTGGCGGCCGCCGCGTCCCTTTCCGATCGCAGCGTCTCATCGGCCATGCTCTGGTAGTCAGCCGTGTACACGTTTTCGATACGCGCGTTGAGGCGTTCGGTGAGGCTCTGGCGAATCGAAGCGTCCACATTATCGTAGTTGAGCATGCAGGCTCCGAGCGCGACCGCGGTGGCCGCCACGGCGGCCACCCACCGTGCGGCCTTGGGATGGTTGGATATCAAAGATAAGGACTTCATGGCGGACTGCTCCCCGAAAATTCGTCTCTGTACAGGCATGAAACAACGGCCACTATTACCGACATACCTCTGAACCGGCAGACGGTTTCATTGGACAAAGCATGAGAAATGCTGGGCATACGCTAAAAACGATGCGCCGACAGGACGGGCCTTCCATCGTGTCACAACAGCGCGAACCAGGACTGCACCTCGTGGAAAAGCAAGGGACTGTTGCGCAGCAGCTCGTCGTCACGGCCGAACATGAACAGCGACATCACCGTGATCGCGATGGAGAACAGCAGCAGCACAAGGAACACCACGCGTGCCATCCACGCCGCGCGGGGCCGCGGACAGTCCACCGC
>CAVBVU010000151.1:0-4345 GCA_963598975.1 Anaerovoracaceae bacterium | reverse complement strand
ACCATACAGTGACTGCCCCGACGGAGACCCCTCCTCAAGAACGCCGTTATCGAGCAGCAACGACACAAGAACCGACATGGTGGCCTTGGTAAGACCCGTTTCCTTGGCAAGGTCGGCACGGCTGAGCGGATCGTTGGAACGCAGCAGCGTTTCGAGGACCACGGAGAGATTGTGGTTGCGCAAATCATCCTGATTGATGCTCCGCAATGAAGCCATCCCAATCTCCTTTCAAAGCGTCTTTGCTGAAATCGCATCGAATCAGCCGGTTGAGCCAATTTATGATGCTACACTAGACATTATAGTTCGTTCATCTAACTAATTAAACGAAGCCGGCACGCGTGTCACCGCACGATCTGTTCGAGTCGAACGATTCCGCACGTACGGCTTCATCGCAAGGAGGCACAAATGACTCAACAGCTTGTGGCCGGCGTCGACACCTCGACCCAGTCCTGCAAGGTGCGCATCACCGACGCGCAGACCGGCAAAATGGTGCGATTCGGCCAGGCCAAGCATCCCGACGGCACGTCCATCGACCCGAAGTATTGGTGGGACGCCTTCCAGGAAGCGGCACAGCAGGCGGGCGGTCTTGACGACGTTGAGGCGATCGCCGTCGGCGGACAGCAGCACGGCATGGTGATCCTCGACAAGCAGGGCAACGTGATCCGTGACGCCATGCTGTGGAACGACGTGAGCTCCGCACCTCAGGCCGCGGCGCTCATCGAGAAAATGGGCGAGGCCCCCGCGCAGGAAGGCGAACCGGAAGATGTGATCGCCCGCGGCAAGCAGCGTTGGGTCAAGGCAGTGGGATCCTCCCCCGTCGCATCCTTCACCCTCACCAAGGTGGCCTGGGTGGCCGAAAACGAGCCGGAAAACGCGAAGAAGATCGCCGCCGTCTGCCTGCCCCACGATTGGCTGAGCTGGCGCATCGCAGGCTACGGACCGGTCGCCGAAGGTGAAGACGCGCACCTCGAAGCCCTGTTCACCGACCGCTCCGACGCCTCCGGCACCATTTACTACGATGCCGCATCCAACGAATACCGTCGCGATTTGATCGCCATGGTGCTTGAACCCGCCGAAGGCAAGGACGCGGCCAAGGCCCACGCCGACGCAATCGTACTGCCGACCGTGCTCGGACCGCGCGATGCGGCCGCAGTCAAGGCAAGCCCAGAAATCGCAGGAAGGAACGTTGACGGCGGCTGCATCATCGCTCCGGGCGGCGGAGACAACGCCATGGCGTCCCTCGGCCTGGGTATGGCGGTCGGAGACGTGTCCGTCTCCCTCGGCACTTCCGGCGTGGCCGCGGCCATCTCCGAGAACCCGACCTACGATCTGACCGGAGCCGTGTCCGGATTCGCGGATTGCACCGGCCATTATCTGCCGCTCGCATGCACCATCAACGGCTCCCGTATCCTCGATGCCGGACGTGCGGCGCTCGGCGTGGATTACGACGAACTCGCCCAGCTGGCCTTCGCGTCCGAACCGGGCGCGGGCGGTATCACCCTGGTTCCTTACTTCGACGGCGAGCGTACGCCGAACCGTCCGGACGCCACCGCCACCCTCTCCGGCCTGACCTTGGCCAACACCACGAAGGAGAACATGGCCCGCGCGTTCGTGGAGGGTCTGCTGTGCTCCCAGCGCGATTGCCTTGAGCTCATCCGTTCCCTCGGCGCGGACATCAAGCGCATTCTGCTGATCGGCGGCGGCGCCAAGTCCGAAGCGATCCGCACACTCGCACCGAGCGTGCTCGGCATGGACGTGACCCGTCCGACCACCGACGAGTATGTGGCCATCGGCGCGGCCCGACAGGCAGCTTGGGTGCTTTCTTCAGAAGCCGAGCCGCCAGCATGGGAGCTCACCATCGACGGCGTGGAGACCGGAGAGCCCACTCCTGCCGTGTACGAGGCCTATGTCAAGGCACGCGGCTGATTTAAAGCGGCCAATGGAACTCTGATTCCATGCATTCAAAACGGGACGGCACACCATAGGCCGTCCCGTTTTTTAGAAGCCCAAATAATCCAATCGAGAATTACGTCGCAGCGATCTGACGGAACTGATGACAGACGCCATTGGACGTCATGGACCGGGTTTGGCAACCAAAATGCGTGTCTGAAATCGGCTCTCAACCCTTGTGCTGCAAGGATTGGGGATGCGGATGATTTCCTGGACCGCTCACGCCTCGTGACCAAGGCTCCTGCGGTACTCGTTCGGACTCATCCAGCCCAACGATTGCCTGATGCGGCCCTCGCAATAATACTTCAGATACGCATCGAGCTCCGCCATGAACTCGTCGGCACCGACGCCCGACCAGTCCCTGAAACAGAAGAACCCGTTCCCTAGCCTCCCGAAGAAACCCTCGCACGCGGCATTGTCGGGGCCGCGGCCCTTGACTGACATGCTTCTGGCCAAGTCGTCCTCCTCACATATCCGTATCCACTCGGACCATCGGCAATGCCCGCCACGGTCGGAGTGGATCGTGGTCGCCGCGCCGCCTGACAGGACGCGCCGCTCGCGCGAAGACAGCGTTTGCGGATTCTCTATGGAGTGTGTGGATTTTCGACGTGCCGTGTTGATTCTGAACCAGTCGTGCGGATTCTTAGTGGGCTATGCGGATTTTTGGGAGGCCGTGCGGATTCTCACCAAGTCGTGCGGATTCTGAACAATGTTTGCGGATTCTCAGCCGACCGTGCGGATTTTCGGCAGGTCGTGCGGATTGTCTGCGGCCCGGAACCGACCGGAAACCGTCCTTTTAGGGCTAAAAACCGCCGATTCCGAGCCCATACGGCGAAAAATCCCCCTAACGAATCCGCACAGGTCCTCAAAAATCCGCACGACCAGTCCAGAATCAGCACGGCACGTCAGAAATCAGCACGGTTGACTGAAAATCCGCACGACTTGGCGAGAATCCACACGGCCCGTTTCCCAATGCTATGAATCACGGACGGCTCCTTTGCGCATCACGCATCACGCAAAAGATCCGGAGCACGCGGCCTTCCCCGCACCAACCGCAAGAAACGTCCTCGTCTCCCGGATGGGGACACCGCGCGATTCAATCATCCCGGCGCGCGAATCCCGGAACATAGGAATTCCGCCGTTTCCGCATCACGTACTAGAAGCGGGACAAAACGACGGCCACCCCTTCCAACCACAACCCACAAGAAACGGGCACATCTCCCAATTGGGACCGGAACAGATACGGACCTTTCCGACTTCAAAATCACAAATCGTTGGAAAATAGCCGTTTTTGAATCACATGAGAGAAGCAAGCCATAACGAAGCACGCCCCTTTCCAGCCACAACCCGCAAGATACGGGCCTATCTCCCAGTTGGGGCCGGCCATGGACGCAGACCACACCGGCACGTAAATCATAAATCGTTGGAATTCCGCCATTCCTATATCCCGTAAGAGAATCGGGACCTAACGACATACACCCCTTTTTGACCACAACCCGCAAGATACAGGCCTATCTCCCGATTGGGGTTGGTTGCGGACGTGGGCCGCACCGGCATACGAAACCAGAATCGTTGGAATTCCGCCGTTCTCGTGTCGGCTGAAGGATTCGGCATACGACGACGCATACCCTTTTTCGACCCCAATTGGCAAGATATGGGCGTATCTCCCGGTTGGGGCAGGAACGAACGCAGGCCAATCCGACTTCAAAATCGCAAATCATTGAAAAATAGCCGTTTCTGGATCGCATAAGAAACGAGGAACACGATGGAACGCAACCCTTTCCAGCCACAACCCACAAGATACGGGCGTATCTTCCGGCTGGGGCAGGCCACGAACGCAGGCCATACCAGCACACGAAACCCAAATCGTTGGAATTCCGCCACGCACGCCTCGACAGTCCCCGGCAGACATCCGTAGTCATGATTCCATCGATGGTTCGGCCGTCGGATCCGTCACACGCGAAAGCCGCGAACGAACTCGGGAACACAATCTGCAGAGCGCGTACGAGACGTTCGGCATCCGCGACATGCCGCGCCGTCACCAGAATCTGGGCCCGACCCGCCGAATTAAGAAGATCTGCTAGTGGCGCCACCAACACGGCGAACACCCCGAACCGGTCGGATCCGTCCGCCAACGTGCTCACCGACCGACAGATCAAGCAATCCCCACAGACAGACCCAGGAACACGGCCCGCAGGTCTCATATGAAACGTTCGACATCTCCGACAGATACGGCGCCGATGACGCTTGGAATAAATTCCACACCAGCACACCAACGCACCAACATCCGGGCGCTACTGGCCTTAGGAGATTATCAGCCGTGGTACGGTTCGACGATTCGCCGGCACCCGGGCATTACCGACCCTGGGACACATTTTGGTCCGCAATCCCGCAA
>CAVBVU010000150.1:0-4355 GCA_963598975.1 Anaerovoracaceae bacterium | reverse complement strand
ATGATGAGCATGGTGGTGTTCCGGGCCTTCAGCTCCCGGATGAGTCCGCACACGCGTTGTCTGGCCATTTCGTCGAGTCCCGCGGTGGGCTCGTCCATGATCAGCACGTTCGGGTTGCATGCGAGCACGCCGGCTATGGCCACGAGCCTCTGCTGGCCGCATGACAGTTCGAACGGCGACTTGTCCGCCAGATGTTCGATGCGCAGCAGCTTCATGGTCTGTTCGACGCGTTGCGCGACCTGCGTTTCGTCGAGCCGTTGGTTGCGTGGTCCGTATGCGATGTCTTCGGCCACGGTCGGCGCGAAGAGCTGGCGTTCCGGATGCTGCATGACGTATCCGACGTTTGCGCGTAGCCGTTTGCGTGTTTTGCGGTCCATGCGCGTCAGTTCGATGCCGTTGATGGTGATCTCGCCGGATTCCGGCTTGTCGAGCGCGCACAGCAGACGTGCCAGCGTGGATTTGCCGGAACCGTTATGGCCCATCAGCACCACGGTTTCGCCGTCGTTGATGGTCAGGTTGAAGTCGTCAAGGACCTTCTTCCGTGATTGCGGGTAGCGGTATGACAGGTTGCGCACCCGCACCATGGGTTCGGCGGATGCGCCGCCGCCCACCCGATCCGGCTGTGCCGGATGCGGTTGCGATTGCGTTTCCGGCCTTGTTCCGGACGTTTCGTCGTTCCGGACGGATTGGCATCGCGGAAGCTCCGTCGCTCTTGCGTGTTCCAGTCCGATGGTTCGGTCGGCGTGCATGGTCTCGTCTTCGTGGTGTGTGACGAGCACGATGGCCGTGCCGCGTTTGTGCAGTTCGTCAAGTATCCGCATCACTTCGGCGCGGGCCTTGGCATCGAGCATGGCGGTCGGCTCGTCCAATACCAACAGTCGGGAGTCCATGGCGAGCATGTCGGCGATCGCGACGCGTTGCTGCTGGCCGCCGCTCATGCGTGTCGGGTCGTCGCTTTCCCGATCGGCCATGCCCACGGCCTGCAACGAAGATCGGACCCTTCTGCCGATGATGTCGGGGTCGACAGCGAGGCTCTCCGGTCCGAACGCGACGTCGTCTTCGACGACCGTGGTGATGATCTGGTCCTCGGGATTCTGGAACACCGCTCCGATTGATCGTCTCGCTTTGCGGTAGGCGTCGGCGTGCGCGCCGGACGCGTCGAACACCGTTTCGCCGAACAGTTCGATCTCGCCTTCGTCCGGTGCGGTCAGTCCCGCGATGAGTCTGGAAAGCGTGGATTTGCCGGAGCCGTTCGCACCGACCAGACATATCCATTCGCCCTGTCGGATGGTCAGATCCACGCCGTCGAGTATCCACGTTTCGCCGACATCATGGCTGAAACGCACCCCCCTCATCTGCACGATGGCATCGTCCGTGTTCATATGGAGCCTTTCATACCAGCGTAAAACGGTTGGTGGAGCCTCCCGGGATCCTGGGAGGCTCCACCGTTGTTCATAGGTTCGATCGAATGACGGAGATCAACGTTCGATCAGCGTGCATACCGGCCGATACGCCAGCATCGTGACGACGCCGTGGATCGTGAATTTGAGCAGGTTGAACGGCAGCAGCGCCGGCACGATCAGCGCCACGACCTGCATGGTGGTCATATGCGCGTAGAACGGCGTGACGATGACGTTGCCCACGATCGCGGCCAGGAGCGCCACGATCGCGCCGAGGACGACGCCCGCCAGCGCGCCCTTGGCGGTTTTGCTCCTGCGGTATACGAGCGATGCGGGAACCGACATGGCGAGCGACACGAGGATCGCCATCAGCGTACCCCATGGGGTGATGAACAGGTGGGGCAGCGCTCCGATGACGCTTACGATCGCGGCCGCCGACGGTCCGAGCGCGAAGCCCGCGATCAGGCATACGATGCCGGATGGGTCGTATTCGAGCCATTGCACGCCCGGTATGATCGGGAATTCGATGAAGCTTACGGCCATGGTGAGCGCCGCGAACAGCGCGTACATGGCTATGCGTCGGGTGGACCAGCTTCCCGAGTCGGAGACTCCTGTGGAGTGGGCTGTGGAATTGCTACGCTTGCGAGAGGATACACTCATGGTGAGCTCCGTTTCTTCCATCCGGACTGTAACCGTTGGCTCCGGATTCTCACCGGATCGGCCGCTTGCGCGGGTCGCGGGCTTCGGTATTGGGACCGTTATGAACGCCGGCCTTGCCGTTACCGCCAGTAAGGAATTTCACCTTCCCTGAAACTTGCTCAACCATATATACGCGTGCATGCGGATATACGCAAACCGCGTTTCATTTTTCCTCCGGTCTTGTCCTCCGACTTGCCCTTCGGACGCCCGTCAGCCGCGATCCCATTCGCTCTTCCACGTGTATTGCATGTCGTAGGCGCTGGCCCAGAACATGTATTCGTTCTCCACGCCCGTCACGAAGATGTCGACCAGTTCGGCCTTGCGTTCCTCCGGCAGGTTTTCGGCGAGCCGTTCGATGTGTTCGATCAGCCATGCGGAGCCCTGCCAGAAGTCTTCGGTCTTGTACATGTCGACCCAGCTTTTGTATGGGTTCGATTCGAGGGTGTCGGCGAATTCGCCGGCGAGCCGCTGGCCGTAGTCGGCGTACACCCACGCGCAGGGCAGCACGGCCACGAGGATGTCGACGAGTTCCTTGCCGTAGGCGATCGACAGGATGTTCGACGTGTAGGCGCGTGCGAACGCGGATTGGCGGACCTTGGCCATCTCCTCCTCGCTTACGCCGTAGCTTGCCATGTAGGCGCGGTGCACGGTGGATTCCACGTTGAAGATGGCGCTTTGCACGCCGACCATGAACTGCATGATCTCGGGGTCGTCGGTCTTCGTGAGCGCCAAGGCGTGCACTTTGGCGTATTCGCCCAGGTAACGGTAGTCCTGCAGCAGGTAGAACGCGAATCGTTCGCGTCGCAGGGTGCCTTCGCCCAGTTCGCGCAGGAACGGCTGGCGGTAGCCTTCCTCCCACACGTAGTCGGCCGCGGCGCGCATGCGTTGCGCGAACGGCGGCAGGTTGGTCAGGCTGATGCCGGCGGACGGATCGTATGGTTTCGTGGATTCGCCGGACGGTTCGGTGACTGGTTGTTCAGATGATGCCATGTTCATGGACATGCCTCCCTACGCTGGTGTTAGCCATCAGGTTCAAAGGGTTCGGGCGTTCGCCCATCTCAACCCGTTTTCGGGTTCCCCTGCACTACGTGGCCCATAGTAGGCGCTGCCATGGTCGAACGGCAATCCGGTCAGGCCGGCCGATCCGCTAGTCGAGCAGGGAAAGCAGGTCGTCTTTGGTGAGCGATCCCACGCCGGAGGACGTCTGTCCGGACGTGAATTGCCGCGCCAGATCGTTTTTGGCCTGCTGGAGTTTGAGGATTCGCTCCTCGATGGTGTCTTTGGCCACGATCTGATACACGTTCACGTCCTGCTTCTGGCCGATGCGGTGCGCGCGGTCGGTGGCTTGATTCTGCGCCGCGGCGTTCCACCACGGGTCGGCGTGCACCACCACCGACGCTCCCACGAGGTTCAGGCCGGTGTTGCCGGCCTTCAGGGAGATGAGGAACACGGGAACGTCGTTGCCGTTGAATTCGTCGACGAGTTCGACACGGCGTTTTTTCGGCGTCTCTCCGGTGATCGTGTAGTAGTCCACGCCCTGTTCGGCCAGACGGATTCCGATGAGATCGAGGTATGAGGTGAATTGCGAGAAGATCAGCGTCTTCTTGTTCTCGTCGATGCAGTTCGCCACCAGGTCCGATATGGCGTCGAGCTTCGCCGAGCACTGCTTCGCGTCGGCGTAGACGAGTCGCGGGTCGCAGCAGATTTCGCGCAGCAGCGTGAATTCCGCGAGGATGCGGATCTTCTTGACATTGAAGTCGGCGTCCCTCGTTTTGGTAAGGGTCGCGCGCAGCCGCTGCTCGTGCGCGGCGTAAAGTCTGCGCTGCTCGCCTTCGAGTTTGACCGTCACGATGTTCTCGAATTTGTCGGGCAGGTCGGAAAGCACGTCTTTTTTGAGTCGGCGTTTGATGAACAATCCCACCAGCGCCTGCAGTTTGTCGGCCATGACGGAATGTTCGGGTCCGGGCGCCATGATCGGCTGCTCGTATTTTTCGCGGAATCGCGTGTAGTTTCCAAGCAGTCCGGGCATGAGGAAGTCGAAGATGCTCCATAGCTCGCTCAGCCTGTTTTCGATCGGCGTGCCGGTCAGGGCGAACCGGTGTTCGGCCTTGACCTGTTTAACTGCCTTCGCGAGTTTCGTGGCGTGGTTTTTGATGTATTGCGCCTCGTCGAGCGCCATCAGCGCGAAGCGGCATGCCCGGTAGTCGTCCACGTCACGTCGCAGCAGATCGTAAGAGGTCACAACCACGTCGGGCA
>CAVBVU010000149.1:0-4398 GCA_963598975.1 Anaerovoracaceae bacterium | reverse complement strand
AGGCAACGCCGTCCCCTGTGAAACGCGAACCAAGCGGTTCCGAAAGGAACGTGAGACTTGGAGCTGGCCTCGGCAACGAGGTCATGCAAGCGACCTTGGCTTAGCGATAAACTAAAACAAAGTCACTCACAACGGAACGTGAATCTGGTCGGCCACAGCTCGTCGGTAAGCAACTATCTCATCATTACCGTCATCGCTGCATGCTCTCACGCGACTGTATCGAAAAGATTGCCGTTACCGACACCATATATGACGGAATCGTGTACGACGACAGAATCGTGTATGACGGCCCGATATAGTAACGGCACGCTAGACTGGGGACAGTTTGATTTTTGCGTGCGAGGAATGCGCGCGGATACGTTTGAAGGAGTTTCGATGCTGCTGTCCGATCGCGACATTCTCGCCGCACAGTCCGAAGGTCATATTTCGCTCGATCCGTGGACTCCGGAGATGGTGCAGCCGGCGTCGATCGACGTGCGTCTGGATCGATTCTTCCGACTGTTCAACAATCATGCGTACACGTATGTGGACCCTGCCGAAAACCAGGGCGAACTGACCGAACAGTTCGAGGTGAAGCCCGGCGAACCTTGGATTCTGCATCCCGGTGAGTTCGCACTCGGCTCCACTTGGGAGTATGTGAAGCTCGATTCGAGCATCGCCGCACGATTGGAAGGCAAAAGCTCGCTGGGTCGACTGGGCATTCTCACGCACTCCACCGCAGGCTTCATCGACCCTGGTTTCGAAGGACACATCACGCTGGAATTGTCGAACGTGTCCACGTTGCCGGTGAAGCTGTGGCCGGGCATGAAAATCGGTCAGATGTGCTTCTTCCAGCTGAGCTCTCCCGCCGAACATCCTTATGGTTCCGCGGCCACCGGTTCGCATTACCAAGGCCAGCGCGGACCTACGCCCAGCCGTTCCTACGAGAACTTCTACAAGGCCGAGATCCGGGACTGATTCCGAATTTCTGATTCGGTTGCGATTCCGGACTGATTCCGAATCGCAACCGGATATCCGACGCGGCTGCCGACGTCACGTGCGGTTCACGTGCTAATCACGCACGCATCACGCACGCATCACAATCACTTACGTATCAGCCGCAGCACGCACTTTCGTAGCTCGGATGCGACAAGCACGAACAGCGCAAGTCCGATGCATTCCACCCATGCGCCGGCCGAAAGCGGCACGGTACCGAACGCGGTATTGAGGAACGGCACGTAGATCACCATCAGCTGCAGCACCACGGAAACACCGATGGCGCCCCACAGCCACTTGTTGGCGAACAGTCCGACGAACACCGATTGTTCGTGCGAACGCGAGGCGAGCGCGTTGAACATCTGCGCGAACACAAGAATCGTGAATCCCATCGTGCGAGCTTCGGTCATCTGCGCCTCATGGCCGATGGCTTCCACGGAACGGTCCGTAAACAGGCCTCCGGCGAGATGCATGTCCATGCCGATCAGCGTCACCGCGGCCATGATCACGCCGATGAAAATGATGTCGCCCCACATTTCCGCGTCGATCACGCGATCGGTCAGGCGGCGCGGCTTGCGTTTCATCACGTCGTCGGTGGAGGGGTCCACGCCCATGGCGAGCGCGGGTGCGGCATCGGTCAGCAGGTTGATCCACAGCAGCTGCGTGGCGAGCAACGGCACGGTCACGCCTTGCGTGCCCGGCTGGGTGATGCCGAGGAATCCGGCAAGCATCACGCCGCCGAACACGGTGAAGACCTCGCCCACGTTGGAGCTCAGCAGGTAGCGCAGGAACTTCTTGATGTTGTCGAAGATTCCGCGTCCTTCACGCACCGCGGCGACGATGGTGCTGAAATTGTCGTCGGCGAGAATCATCTTGGCGCTTTGCTTGGTCACTTCAGTGCCGGTGATGCCCATCGCCACGCCGATGTCGGCGGTTTTGACCGCCGGAGCGTCATTCACGCCGTCACCGGTCATCGCCACGATGTTGCCTTGTCGTTGCAGCGATTCCACGATCTTCAGCTTGTGTTCCGGCGCCACTCGCGCATATACGGAAATCTGCGAAGTCACCTTGTCGAGCGCCGCTTCGTCGGGCAGTGCGTCCAGTTGGCTGCCGGTCATGGCTTTGCCGCCCGGCTCGATGATGCCCAGATCGGTGGCTATGCGGGCCGCGGTGAGCGGATGGTCGCCCGTGATCATGACCGTGCGAATGCCCGCGCGATGCGCTTCGGCAACGGAGTCGCGCACTTCGGTACGCGGCGGATCGATGATACCGACCATGCCGACCCAGATCAGGTCGTTTTCCAGCACATCGCTCTGTTCCGCGATGTCGGCCACCTGGCCCGCCGAATTGAGTATGATGCCTTCCACGTCGGCGAGCGACGCACTGCCAAGCGGACGGTAGGCCTGTCCCAACGTGCGGTACGCTTCCGAGGAAAGTCGTTCAACGGTCGCAAGAATCTGCTGACGGTCGCCTTCCGTCATCGGACGCACGGCACCGCCGACTGCGATTCTGTCGCAATAGCCGAGCAGCACATCCGGAGCACCCTTCGAAAAAACCGTAACTTTGCCGGCATCGGCGTTGTCCTGCGCAACGATCGACATGCGCTTTCGTTCGGAGGTGAACGGTATTTCGCCGATTCGCGAATAATTCGAGAATCTGCGATCGGCATGCACCTTGCGCGCACCGACGATCAGGGACACTTCCGTCGGATCGCCGACAGCCTCCCAAACGCCGTTGTTTTCCCGCAGTTCGCCATCATTTGCAAGCGCGCCGACCGCAAGAGTGGCCTTGGCTTCCGCCGATACCACGTCAAGTTCGGGAGTCGTTCCATGCGGGGTCTGCGCAACGACCAGCCGTCCTTCCGGCTTGTAGCCGGTGCCGGTGAACTGCACTTCCCCGCTTGGCGTGACCACGCGTTCCACGGTCATTTCGTTGCGGGTCAACGTGCCTGTTTTGTCGGAGCAGATCACCGACGCGGAACCGAGCGTTTCCACGGAATGCAGTTTTTTGACGATCGCATTGTGCATGGCCATGCGTTGCACGCCGAGCGCGAGCACGACCGTGAGTATCGCGGCCAAGCCTTCCGGCACGGCTGCGACGGCCAGGGAAACGGCCAGCAGCAGCGAGTCAATCACGTCGTGAATATCGTTGAATCCTTCGGTGATGGCGAGCGCCACGAGCACGACCACGGCGATGATGCACACCGCGATGCCGAGGATTTTGGAAACGTAGTTCATTTCCTTCTGCAGCGGACTGTCGTCTTCTTCGGTGGCCTGCAACAGGCCGGCGATTTTGCCCACTTGCGTGCTCATGCCGGTGCCGGTCACTATCGCACGGCCTGTGCCTTGCGTCACGGATGTGCCGTTAAACACCATGTTGGCGCGATCGCCGAGCGCTTTGGCCTGCTCAAGTCTGTCCGTCTTCTTACCGACCGGCACGCTTTCGCCGGTCAGACTGGCTTCGGCGACTCGTAGCGAGGCCGCGGCGAACAGGCGTCCGTCCGCCGAAACGGAGTCGCCTTCGCCGAGCACGATCACATCTCCCGGCACTACGTCCGTGGTGTTGATACGTTGGATTGCTCCGTCACGCAACACATTGGTTTGCGGCGCTGTCATTTGGGAGAGCGCTTCGACCGCCTGTTCTGCTTTGGATTCCTGTATATAGCCGAGCACCGCGTTGACGATGAGGATGAGCACGATGACGATCGCGTCGAATGGCAGTGCTTCGCCGCCTTCCGCTCCCGCGACGGTGTTGGCTTTTTCGATGAACCATGCGATGAGCGAGATGCCGGTCGCGGCAAGCAGCAGATATACGAGCGGATCCTTGAATTGTTCAAGAAATTTCTTCCATTTCGGCACCGGAGGCGCGGACGCAAGTTCATTGGGCCCGTATTGTTCGAGACGTCGTTGCGCTTCGGCTTGGCTGAGTCCCGTATTCAGGTTGACGCCAAGCGATTGGGCTACGGTCTGCGCTTCGGCCAACGACGGGTCGAGGCCTTGCGCTGTTCCTTGCGCTGTTCCGGTTTCACGATTGTTGACGGAATCGTGCGGCTGGATGTCTGGTCTTTCCTTACGATCAACCATGGTGATCTCCCTGGGAGCGCCGCGGAGTAGTCAATCCTCCCCTGCCGCCGTTCCTCCATCTTGGAAGACCGGCCGTGCAGGACAGGACTGCGCGGTTGTGGACGTCACAGCGATTGCCTGCGACGCGTTCACGCCATTATTGCACACCATGCCCAGTTTTCATCAGAACGACGTGCCTACAGCCGTCAAGATTTCACAATTTTGTAAACCATGCCGCGAAACACGTCGTGAAACGGCGTTCGGGCAGTATCAGATCACCCGATACGATCCGCACGTTCCCATCCTCGCGCCTTGCTGCCGTTTCGTTACGTTTTCTTCAAGACAAGCCGACGGATATGCA
>CAVBVU010000148.1:0-4430 GCA_963598975.1 Anaerovoracaceae bacterium | reverse complement strand
TGGTACAACTTTCGGTATGAGCGAACAGGAAACGACCAACGAACATCGCAACGACGCCGAACGCCAGCGCGAGTTGAAGAAACAATGGCGCAAAGCCGCAATCGTCCGACGTAAGACGACCAGCGCCGAAGAACGCCTGTCAGCCGGACTGGGACTCGCGGAGCAGGCAAGGCTGGCCGGTCTCATCCGTCCGCATACGACGGTCGCGGCATTCACGTCGATGGGCAGCGAAATGTCCATGACCCCCCTGCTTGAGGCGCTACTTGACGATGACTGCACGGTGCTTGTGCCCCGTCTGGGCTCAGGCATGCAGATCGGCTGGAGCGAACTTGAAAACATGGCATCGCTACGCAATTTGCACAACAGCGATGGTTCGGAGAACACGCGCCGGCCTCAGGAACCGTGCAATGACGCTTCCGGCCCGGAAATGCTCGAATCCGCCGATATCATCATCGTTCCCGCCTTCTCGGTCGACGAACACGGTTTCCGGCTCGGGCGTGGTGGCGGATGGTATGACCGCGCACTGGAATACCGTAAAACCGGCGCGCTGGTGGTGGCCGTCTGCTGGCCTTGGGAACCGACCGACGGCACCGTTCCGCATGAGGCCCATGACGTTCCCGTTGACGGCGTGCTCACTCCGGAAGGATATGCGCCGATTCGCAGATAGAAAAGGTTACGAGGCCGTCTCAGGGAGCGTACTAGGATATGTCCCGTTAAGAAATTTGAGATTCATGGCCTGATGTGGAGGATATCGTGCCTACTTACCATTACCGTTGCAAGAGCTGCAATTACGATTTCACCGAGCAGCAGTCGTTTGATGACGATCCGATCACCGTTTGCCCGGAGTGCGGTGAGGAACAGGTCCGCAAGATCTTCTCCGCCGTTCCGATCGAATTCAAGGGTTCCGGCTTCTACCGTACCGATAAGTCGAAGTAAGCCGCGAACGGACGGATCCGGACCGATTGTTTTTAGGGATGTGGATAACCCACGTTCTCCGACCACAACCCCGGGTTCGGCTTGCACAGGCGAATTCCACGAGGTCATCATGCAATCATGATGACCTTTTTTCATAGATTGGGCGAACGATTCGGCGGCGGAGGAACTTCCGTACGGGCACCGACCGAGCGAAAGACATCCGAGAGGAACACCGGAAGGAACACCGGAAGCGGCCCGTGCTCTCTGAATCGCGGGCTCTCCCGCACGACGGAGCAAACGGGAACGCTTGCAAGACGACGGAATTCCGCACGATTGCGCAGACTCGTCGCGGCGGCCTGCGCCGGATTGTCGATGTTCGCCGCCCTGCAGTGCGTCATGGCGACCGTACGCACCCAGCCTGCGGTCGTCGCGACGCATGCGATATCCAGAGGAACCGTGATCGAGGCGGATGCCCTTGCCGTACGCGATGTTGCACAGGATTCGGCCTTGACGGATTCGTTCCGTTCCGTCGATGATGTGATCGGAAGATTCGCTCGGGTCGATATCGTCGAAAACAGTCTCGTGCTGCGCTCGATGGCCCGGGACTCCCCCTCCGTGCCGAAGGGCTATACGATCATCACGGTGCGTTTGGCGAGTTCCGCAAGTGAGATGACGGTCGGCGACGAGGTGACGCTTTCCGGCACAACATTGGATGGAGCGCCATATGACGAGTCCCAGGAGTCGGTCACCCCGATACTGCATGAGCTTGCCACGGAGGCCGTATTGATCGAGGCCGCGACCAAAGACTCAAGCGGAGCGGATACCGCGGTGTTCGCCATGAGACCGGAGGAGGCCGCCGCCGTATTACGCGCACAGCAGTGCAGTGCGATCATCGCCGTTACCGGCTGATGCGAAGCCGACTTGCCGTCTTCCGATTCGTCAACGCAACAGGACGCCGATCAGCGGCCACGCTCGGAGAACACGCCCCAGTGAGGCGGTAATTCGTTGAGGATACGCTTGTCGTCTTCCGCTTCGCGCTGACGCGCGGTGAGCACGTCGGATGGCTCGAGCTTGACGCCGTCCGCGTCGAAGAGCTCCGTTCCTTGACGTACCACGCGCTTGTGCTTGCGCGCGGTACGTCTGGTGGAAGAGTACGCGGGAACCACCCGTACGGCAGAATTGCCGGATTCCGCGGCTTCCGTGGATTCGATAGGTTCCGTGGATTCGATAGGTTCCGCAGTTCCGATGGATTCCGTGGATTTCGAGTCTCGCTCGTCGCTCACTTGTTCTCCTGATACAGATCACTGAGACGGGCCACGATGCGGTCTACTTCCTTGTCGGGATTCACGAACGCGCCGACGCTCCACACGGTCATGACGGACCATCCGAGCGATTCGATGTTCTGCATCAGCACACGATGGCGTTCCCTGGTGGACTGCAATCCCATGAACTGCACATCATCGGTAAGCACGGCGAGCGCGAACGGCTTGTTTTTCAGTCCGACCACCAGCGGCAACTTGGATCCTTGGTCGAATCCATATTCGACGGCCACGTTCAGTCCACGTTCGCGGATGCGTTCGGCCAGATCGTTGAACAATACGTTCAGACCGGTTTCCTTGACCGCCGGCCGGACCATGCTGCCGTCGAGCTGTTCCGCCCAACCGATCACGGTTTTCAGCATCCTCGGGCCGGTTCGGTGCAGACGTTCCGCGTCCAGATCGGAGGACGAGAACGAGGAGACGATGTCAAGATGGCGTTCCGGCACGGCCAGCGCGTCGAGCAGCATGCCCTTGCCGCCTTTGTCTTCCAGCGCGCCAAACTGCTGCAGCATCCTGCCGTGCGTGGTCTTGGCGTAGCACATCGTCAGAATCGCATCGGTGGAGTGGGCTCCGGCGACGTTGGTGATGTCGACGATGCGCACATGCCGCAGGAACGCGCCCATCGCTTTGTCTTTGCTGGCCAGCGACTTGAGTTCGGCGCCGAGCCTGGTGCGGAACGTATGCGTGAGCGTGACCACGGTCAGCAGGTAGGATGCCGGCACGATGGTGAATGTGGCGGCACGTTCGGTGAGGAGCCTCACCACCTCGTCGATCTCCTGTTGGCTGCTTTCCACCAATCCGGAGTTGATGACCGGCACGCCGCTGGCGTCGGGCACGAAATGGTATGTCACTTCGCCTTGCGCGCCTTCTCTGGCAACCTCGAACGGCACGGAACCGTACCCTTCCGATTCGAGGAACGCGTTGAGCTTGGGCGCGCGGCGCACGGGCCGATCGACCACTTTCACGCTTGGCAGCAACGAAATCAGACGCTTCAGCGATTCGGAGGTGACCGTCTCACGGTGCGCTATCACCACCACTTGGCTGGCTCTGCTGACGACGCTGAGCAGCTCGATGGGAGGGATGTGCGCAGCCGCGTCGATGATCGCCACATCGGCCAACGGCGTCGGATCCGTGACCGAGACCAAGGTGGCGGGCGCACCCACGAGAATCGGCTTGGCAGCGGCGATGATCTGCGGATGCTCCTTATGCAGACGGCTTAACGACACTTTCTGGTTTCCCGCAAGCATGGTGTGCAGCAGATTGGCTTCCTGAGTGCGGGAGAACAGCATGTCGCACAGGCGTCTTGTGGATTCCTGGGCGACCATCGGGCCGACGGAACGCACATGCTCGATGTCTACCTGGGCAAATCGTTCCGCGGCCGTTTGCATCGCGGAGCCATCCTGGTTGGAGATGATCGCGGAGGAGCGTACGATGTCTTCGAAGGCGGTGGTCCACCATGCGAGCTGCAGCTCTCCGGCGACGGAATCTCCGGAGACGCCACGACGGCTGAAGTCCGCGACGAGTTCATCAAGGCCGACGTCATGGAACTCACGTTCCAGACGTGCGCGTTCCGGCAGATCGTCAAGGGCCTGCTTGTCGGCGTACAACGCCTTGAGGCATTCCTCGACCTGGTTGAAGTCGATGGTGTCGAGATTGCCTCCCTTGGGCGTTGTGGCCAGTACCGCGTTAAGCGCGGTCATGTCTCGGGTGAGTTCGTCCTGGGTGGTGATGATGTCGTCCAGCTTGGGCGGGAGCACTGGCCATCCGCCGTGCGGCACGAACATATGCCACTGCTCGGCTTGCTTGGATACCACCAGCAGGGCTTCGTGCAGGTCTTCCACCTGCGCGCCGACGCGCAGGAGCCCCTTGGCTTCCTTGACGTGCCTGCGGCGTTCCCAAAATCCCATGGAACTGCCTTCGGCCTTGCGTTCGGACTTCGGCTTGGTGGCTTCGATCATGGATGCGATGTCACGTTCGAAGATCTCCGGCTGGAATACGTCGAGCACACGACGCAGGTTCTTGAGCACCATGACCTGACGGCCCCATTCCTGGGCCGTGGTCGGAATCGGGAATCCGCATGCCTGCACGGTGCTGGACACCTGCTCACGGGTGGCCGGCAGCACCTTGCGCAGCAGTTCGACGACGCGCTGGTACGCGCTGACGGCCTCATCTTCCGAATACACGGAAGCCTTGTAC
>CAVBVU010000147.1:0-4493 GCA_963598975.1 Anaerovoracaceae bacterium | reverse complement strand
GGATATGGCAGCAGTTGATGCAACGGCAGTCTCCCCGGAAGAGCTTCAGGCCAAGGCATGGGAAGGCTTTGCCGAGGGCAACTGGCAGACAGACATTGACGTCCGTGACTTCATCCAGAAGAACTACACGCCTTACGAGGGCGACGAGTCCTTCCTGGCCGACGCCACCGACAAGACCAAGCATCTGTGGAAGTACCTCGACGACAATTACCTCGCCGTTGAGCGTAAGCAGCGCGTCTACGACGTCGACACCCACACCCCGGCTGGAATCGATTCCTTCCCGGCCGGCTACATCGATTCCCCGGAAGTCGACAACGTGATCGTCGGCGTGCAGACCGACGTTCCGTGCAAGCGCGCCATGATGCCGAACGGCGGCTGGCGTATGGTCGAGCAGGCCATCAAGGAAGCCGGCAAGGACCCGGATCCGGAAATCAAGAAGATCTTCACCAAGTACCGCAAGACCCACAATGACGGCGTGTTCGGCGTGTATACTAAGCAGATCAAGGTCGCCCGCCACAACAAGATTCTCACCGGTCTTCCGGATGCCTACGGCCGTGGCCGTATCATCGGCGATTACCGTCGTGTGGCACTGTACGGTGTGAACACCCTGATCAAGTTCAAGCAGCGCGACAAGGACTCCGTGCCGTACCGCCACGATTTCACCGAGCCGGAGATCGAGCACTGGATCCGCTTCCGCGAAGAGCATGACGAGCAGATCAAGGCTCTCAAGCAGCTGATCAACCTCGGCAACGAGTACGGCTTGGATCTGTCCCGTCCGGCTCAGACCGCTCAGGAAGCCGTGCAGTGGACCTACATGGGCTACCTCGCCTCCGTCAAGAGCCAGGACGGCGCCGCAATGTCCTTCGGCCGCGTCTCCACCTTCTTCGACGTGTATTTCGAGCGCGACCTGAAGGCCGGCACGATCACCGAGACCGACGCTCAGGAGATCATCGACAACCTGGTCATGAAGCTGCGCATCGTCCGCTTCCTGCGTACCCAGGATTACGACGCGATCTTCTCCGGCGATCCGTACTGGGCGACCTGGTCCGACGCTGGCTTCGGCGATGACGGCCGCACCATGGTCACCAAGACCTCGTTCCGTCTGCTCAACACCCTGACCCTCGAGCACCTCGGACCTGGCCCGGAGCCGAACATCACCATCTTCTGGGATCCGAAGCTGCCGGAAGCCTACAAGCGTTTCTGCGCCAAGATCTCCATCGACACCTCGGCCATCCAGTATGAGTCCGACAAGGAAATCCGCTCCCACTGGGGCGACGACGCCGCAATCGCATGCTGCGTCTCCCCGATGCGTGTGGGCAAGCAGATGCAGTTCTTCGCGGCTCGCGTGAACTCCGCAAAGGCCCTGCTGTACGCCATCAACGGCGGCCGCGACGAGATGACCGGCATGCAGGTCATTGACAAGGGCGTCATCGAGCCGGTTCAGCCGGAAGCCGACGGCTCCTTGGATTACGAGAAGGTCAAGGCCAATTATGAGAAGGCCCTCGAATGGCTGTCCGAGACCTACGTGATGGCTCTGAACATCATCCACTACATGCACGATAAGTACGCATACGAGTCCATCGAGATGGCTCTGCACGACAAGGAAGTGTACCGTACCCTCGGTTGCGGTATGTCCGGCCTGTCGATCGCTGCCGACTCCCTGTCCGCATGCAAGTACGCCAAGGTCTACCCGATCTACAACAAGGATGCGAAGACCACTCCGGGCCACGAAGAGGAGTACGTCGAGGGCGCTGACGACGATCTGATCGTCGGCTACCGCACCGAAGGCGAGTTCCCGCTGTACGGCAACGACGACGATCGTGCCGACGATATCGCCAAGTGGGTCGTCTCCACCGTCATGGGCCAGGTCAAGCGTCTCCCGGTCTACCGTGGCGCCGTCCCGACCCAGTCCATCCTGACCATCACCTCCAACGTGGAGTACGGCAAGGCCACCGGTGCCTTCCCGTCCGGCCACAAGAAGGGCACCCCGTACGCTCCGGGCGCGAACCCGGAGAACGGCATGGACTCCCACGGCATGCTGCCGTCCATGTTCTCCGTCGGCAAGATTGACTACAACGACGCTCTTGACGGCATCTCGCTGACCAACACCATCACCCCTGACGGTCTTGGCCGCGACGAGGAGGAGCGCATCGGCAACCTCGTGGGCATCCTGGACGCCGGCAACGGCCACGGCCTGTACCACGCCAACATCAACGTGCTGCGCAAGGAGCAGCTCGAGGATGCAGTCGAGCACCCGGAGAAGTACCCGCACCTGACCGTGCGCGTCTCCGGCTACGCGGTGAACTTCGTCAAGCTCACCAAGGAACAGCAGCTCGACGTGATCTCCCGTACGTTCCACCAGGGCGCGGTCGTCGACTGACGATTGAACCACGCCGCGTGAAGCGGTAAAACGGCAAGGGGCGGGGCTAAACAAGGCTCCGCCCCTTCGCGTTTTTTTGTATTTGGGCGGGCGTTTCGCGCAGGTGACTTGGAATTGGGGCGCAAACGCCATCAGAACGGGCAGATCGGCAAAATGGCAATCGCAGATGAAAGGACATCGATGTCTGACAACGTGCAATTCCGCACCACAACGAGGCATATGCTCAAGGAGTCGAAGAGCTATGCGAGCCGAACGTTGATGGGAGGCCTCGCCGGATTCGAATCGCCGATCGGTCTCGACAGACGTGACCGCATCAACGCGTTGAAGAGCGGAGACATCGGTTTCGTGCACTCATGGGACATCAACACGTCCGTCGATGGTCCTGGCACCCGCATGACAGTATTCCTCAGCGGATGCCCGCTGCGCTGCCAATACTGCCAGAATCCCGACACGTGGAAGATGCGTGACGGCAAGCCCGTCTACTACGAAGCCATGATCAAGAAGATCGCACGATATGCTGATTTGTTCAAAGCCACGGGAGGCGGCATCACCTTCTCCGGCGGCGAATCCATGATGCAGCCAGCGTTCGTGTCACGAGTGTTCCGCGCGGCCAAGGAGATGGGAATCCATACTTGCCTTGACACGTCCGGTTTTCTTGGAGCGAGTTACACCGACGACATGATTGACGACATCGACCTGTGCCTGCTCGACGTCAAATCCGGAGATGAGGAAACCTACCGCAAGGTAACGGGAAGCGTGCTGCAGCCGACCATCGATTTCGGCCAGAGGCTTGCCAAGGCGGGCAAGAAGATATGGGTCCGCTTCGTGCTTGTTCCGGGTCTCACCTCTTCCGAGGAGAACGTGGAGAACGTGGCGAGGATCTGCGATTCCTTCGCACCGGCGGTGGAGCATATCGACGTGTTGGGCTTCCATCAGCTCGGCCGTCCGAAGTGGCACAAGCTTGGGATTCCATACCCGCTGGAAGACCAGAAAGGTCCATCAGCGGCCATGAAGCAACGCGTGGTGGAGCAGTTCGAAGCGCACGGGTTCACCGTGTATTAAAGCGAATCCCGAATACGGGCTGAGCCATGCTTGAAGACCTCAAATAGGGGGTGCGGGCGGGGTCTGACGTCCGAACGAGCATTTCACTGAACGAGGTCGCGTCGAATGGAGATCTTCACATTCGACGCGAATGAAATTTCCGCCAAATACCATGGAAAGCGGATGTTTTGCCGTAGCCTTGAACCATGGCGGACATTTATGCTTTCCCAAATAGCACGCCCATCGATGTGCGTGCAGACAAAGGGGATTCGCGCGCTTTCGACGAGTCCTCTGAAAACGTGCGTCAGTCCGGACTGACCCGTCCGTACGGCGTGCCCGACGTGGTCTGGCAGGCCGTGTTGAGCGTACAGAACATGCCTCGAATCGAGGGAATGTCCTACAGGGAGATTCCGGTTCCGTGCGCCATGGCGAATTTTGGTATTGGTGTGGAACTGGAATGCTGTGCTCCCGACGGTGTGCCGGCAAGCGGATTCGGTGAAGGATTCGCCGGATTCGATCCGGCCGGGGCAGGAGGCGCGGGTGGATGGATCATGGTGCTGTATTCGCACAAGTTCCGCAAGGATTGGCGCTCCCACTGGCGTTGCACGGCCTTCGCGACGCTGCCATCGCCCAGTTCGGAAGACGACGTGCTGACGCCTTCCATGTATTGGGGCCTCATGATGGATTGCCTTGATCCAGATGCCGTCGAGGATGTTTCGGGAACGGTCACCGTAACCCAGAACACCATGTTCGGCATCGACGGGAACACGCCAAGCACGGGGTGTGAGATTCGTGTGTCATGGACGCCGTTAGACTATGCCGATGGAGGGCTTGACGCCGGTCGGCAGGTTGGAATGTGGGCAGGCTTCCTCCGCACCATGACGCGATCCGAGGAGGAAACACCCGTTGATTGACGACGAGCCGAGGCTGTTGTCCGAACCGCGCGAAGGCGTGCCGAACGTAATCGACACGGCGCAGGCGTTCCGTGATTATTGCGGTGACCTTGCCGCTTCGACCGGTCCTTTGGCCGCGGATGCGGAGCGTGCGTCCGGCTATCGGTACGGTCATGAGG
>CAVBVU010000146.1:0-4498 GCA_963598975.1 Anaerovoracaceae bacterium | reverse complement strand
GGCTGCAGGAGCATAGCATTCCCGCTGATTTCCGCCGGCATCTACGGCTATCCGAAGACCGAGGCCCAGGATGTGGCCGAAGATGAGATTCAGATCTGGCTGGCCGACATCGGTATGGATCTGGACGTTCGGCTCACCTTGTGGCCGTAGTTTCGCACCGACCAGACGCTTGCCGCCAATCGGTTTGCCACCGATCAGCCCGCAGCGAATCATCCCACCGCCGACCAGCTGAAGTCACCACAAATGACATCAACACACGCTCGCAGACTTGACTCATCCAGCGCACGCACAACACGTGTCACATAGAACAGGACTGAGGCTTCGGAACGCATACACGTCTGAACATTGCACACAATACGGGTCACGCAAGATAGAAGCCTCCATGGGAGAATTCGACCTTGCCTTTTTTCACCAGTGTGTTGATCGTGCTCCCGAACGCTCTTTCGATCTTCGTGCTATTACTTCGGAATCCGTACACGAGGAACGCCTCATCGAACAGGAAGTTCCTGTCTCGCCCGGGACAGGCCCGAATGATACGTCTCATCACATGACTGATTTCACTTTCGCTGATGAAATCGATTTCACGACGACGGATGATTCTGAAATGCAGACCACTACGGTCCACAGGCATCAAGACGTCTTTCCCGCACTTGACACGATCCGAAGAATTCCGAATCGCGGCCCTAAGATATTCATCGATCCGATGCTCCTCGATTCCCGCCTGAATCATGGGGCCCATCAGCTGTTTGCGCAGCATCCCGTATACAAGCGGAAACTCCTCTCTGACCAGAAACACCACGGCCGACTTCAGCCACGCATCATCCGACACATAACGATCCCTGTTGGGAAGCCTTCTCATATCCACCGGCTCGGCATACGACAAACCGTACCGTTCGCCGTAGGTGGTGAATTTACGATTCATGGAAGACTCGGCCTTGGGTTCGGAATTGGACCCGCTCACTTCCGCGGATTCGCGCTCGCTCCCATCAAGAGACACCTCATTTTCCTGCGATTTAGCCGGTTCCTGCGATTTGACCGCAGAAACTTTCTTCCATTCGCCTGTCGGCAGATCGACCACTCTGGAAGCAGGAGACGAAACATCATTCTTGGGATTATTCCGCGCCGCAGACTGGTTTGCCCGCTTTTCTTCCACGGCTTTCAGCACCGTGCCGAAAGGTTTGTCCGGAGTATCAGAAGTCGGACCTTCGGCGTAGACGCGATTAAAACGGTACCTTTTCACTCTAACAAGCCACAAATCACGCAACAAATTGAAAGCACTTTCAAGACTACGATCAATCTTCTTGTTGCTTTTATTGAAACCGTACAACGCCATAGTCTCTTCGAGAAGCCGACTTTTCGGTATGCCGGGCTCATTGACGCAGATTAAACGCATCACCGAGGCAAGCTCCACCTCGCTGATGAAGCTGATCCGTTTCCCTCTGCATATACGAAAAGCAACATCCTCCGCGGTCGGATAATAGTAGTGGTCGTACTCGCGACGAATCATGCCGGCGTATTCAAGAACTTCCAAACCGTTATCGATCATCCTGCGACATTTGTCCTCACCCATGCTGTCGCCGACCAATTCGGACACCTGCTCACGTATGAGATCGCGGTTCAAAGGAAACTCGTTCAGAATGAGCGTCATAAGCACGGAACGGAACCACTCGCTCTCGAGTTCCAGATCATCTTTCACCGGCAGATCCGCGGTCTTGACGAGGCTGTCCACAATGAATCCGCGCATCCGTTGCGGCTTCTTCCGACGAACGCCGGACACCTCCGCATCACTCGGCTTCGCGGCGTCCAAGAATTCCTTCACAGTAACGGGCGACGTTTCCGCAGCAATGGTTTCGGTCTTTTGCGTTCTATGGTCGTCTTCACCGTTATGACCGTCACGATTGCCATCAACGACAGCTGCGACATTTTCGGCAGCAACATCAATGGCGTCAGCAAATCCAGCAGCAGCTTCGCCGTCAGCAACATCAGCAAAGTCGGTAGCGTCAGCAACATCAGCAGCTTCGCCACCGTCGGCAACATCCGCTTCGCCACCGACCGCTTCCAGAGCATCATTCTTGACCGCCGATTCCGCCGGTTCCAC
This sequence comes from Anaerovoracaceae bacterium, assembly GCA_963598975.1. Taxonomy (GTDB): domain Bacteria; phylum Actinomycetota; class Actinomycetes; order Actinomycetales; family Bifidobacteriaceae; genus Bifidobacterium. The sequence goes on along the minus strand of CAVBVU010000146.1, from coordinate 2,400 downwards.
AGCCGGCTCGACAATCGTGGGAGAATCCTCCAGACCCACATCAACGGATGGCTCGTTTCCTCTCACGAACCGCAGATCATCCGCGGACGTGCCGGTTGAGAATGCACCAGTCGTAGGCGCATCGGCCACAGCTACGTCAGCCGAGGGCGATTCGACCGAACCCGCATCCGCCGAATCCACGCCCGAATCAAGCAGAGATTTTTCTCTCGCAACCTCCTCCCCGAGCATTTCGGCGATCTGCCGGACCTCGTTTTCGAGGTCTCCCAAAGACCGCTTCAGCATGCCGGTAACGCCATCCTGGTCAAGATAGAACGCCAAGGCGCTTAGTCTGATGAACCGCCATCCAAGACGTTCCAGAATCCTTTGCTTCTCGATATCGATCCTGTCGAGTTCAGGATCGGAGTTTCTATCACCATCGCATTCGAGTGCGACCCTGCAACCGTTGCCCATATCGACCACATAGTCGATCTGGTATCGGCCGACCTGATACCGGTACGTGGTTTCCTCACGATATCCGAGATCGCAAAGAACGTCGAAGACATCCCTTTCGAAACTCGTTTTCACTCCGCTTGCGAACGATGCCTTCTCCCGCGGCCCTTCCTCCGTACCGTAGTCCCGCACATATTCGATGAGCCCACGCCTATAGTCGTTCACATTCAGGGTGGACGGGTCCATGGAGTAGAACAACCAAAGCTGGTCCTTCGCCCGGGACGCCGCCACATTGACCCATTGTGCATGCGATTGCTGCGTCGCCGCATACGAATTGCTGTTGGCCACGAACGAGATGAAGATGACGTTTCGCTCGTCTCCTTGGAAATCCGGAGGATTGCCGACTCTCAGACGTCGCCTTATGAACTCCTCCTCACCGATCGCCTCGATCAGCATGTCTCGAATGACGCTGCTTTGCTGACCGCTCATCATCGTTACGACGCCGAACGTCATACCGTCGTAACGTTGGTCGCCGCAGCAGGCCGCTATCTGTTCGACGATCGCCTCGGCCTCCATCGGATTAACGGAGTCGTTGCCTCTTTTTTCGACTTCCGCGCCTTTGATACGGCGGAACTTCAGCGGAGAGCCTATCTGCGGATGAGTCTTCTCGCGCAACGGGAAAATCTGATTGTCGTAGAACCTGTTCGAATAATCGATGATTTCCGGCACGCAACGGAAATGCTCGCGAAGCATGATGGTCGAGGGAAAGGTTCTGTTCGCCATCGCATAGAGGGAGTCCCTCATGTCTAGCAGCGTCTTGTCCGTGAAATCGGGAATGTACTGCTCCTGGATTCTGTTGATTGCGTCCAGTCTCTGGAATGCTCCGCTGGGGGATGTCTGCTTGTCGTCGCCGACGATGACGGCCTTGTCCGCCAAGGCGAGAACGCCGACGGAAAGAATGTTGCATTGCGAGGATTCATCCACGATGATCACGTCGAACGGGTGGGATACCAGCGGATCGAAATTCTCCAATACCTTGTGCAACGGCATGATCCACACGGGCATCGCATTCATTGCCTTCGGCAGTTCGCGTCGCGCCGTCGACAGGTACCGCAACGCGTTCTTGCCGGTTCCCTTGCCGTATTTCCTCACCGCTTCGAGCCAGATATTCAAGGATCTGCGCTCGTCGGGATCCTGCACTTCCTTGAGATGCAGGCGGGCCGACCAGCTGATGAGCTTCAAGACGGTCTCGTGCAATTCCGTGTTCAAGGCGAGGGACTCGTCCAGCAGACTTCCCATGTCAACGGTTTGCGCGATGTCGCACACCCATGCGTTCGCCTGGGCCAATACCCACGCACGAGGATAATCCCACACGTTTCCGGCTGCTTCGCCTTTGGTCGCAAGAATATCCGACGACCATTGCGGTGCGACCTTCGACAGACGTGCCTCGAGCTCGCCTCGTCTCGCCACGTCCGCCCTCACGTTCGACAGGCGCGCGGCCTCGTCAAGCGTCGACTGCCAGGCGTCGGTGTCGCGCCGTTCGAGGGCGGCGAGCAATAGTTTCCAAAGATTCGAATGACCACCTGACGTATGCTGCTCGCATATGTCCGCCACCGCGTCAAGCATCTGCCGTATCTCGACCTCTCGGTTTCTGGCCGCGTATCCTTCAAGTGCGTTGACGCAGTCTTCCAATGTTTCAAGGTCGCGGATCGGATCGATGTCGTGGAATAACGTGCGGAGCCTGTCATAGGCCAGTGGCGCGTCGTCATTCCACCAGGTGATCAGTCCGAGCGTCCTGTCGGCAGTATCGGCCAGAACCGGCAACGTGTTCTCGCTGACATTCACGACGGGTACCGGAACACCTTCATAGGTACGCTTCACGAGCGTGTCCAGACGAGACAGTTCCACACGTTCCTTGACGAAAACCTTGATCACGTCCAGTTGTTCGACGGTGTGCGGCTGGTATCCGTC
>CAVBVU010000145.1:0-4507 GCA_963598975.1 Anaerovoracaceae bacterium | reverse complement strand
GCTCAATTGCGTGACCATCATCGGCATTCCGTTCGGCATCCAGTCGTTCAAGATGGCCAAGCTGGCCTTGTGGCCGTTCGGCACGCAGATTTACGGCTGAGTCCCAAAAGCCGGCTGTTTCGTGATCGTGCATGGTTGTATGCGCAATCACGAAACAGCCGGCCCATCATGCGTAAAAGACTCAACCTGAGAGGAACGGACTTTCGACTCAGCCTTTCAGCGATACGCGATTGTCGAGTGATTGTCCGTTGGCGTAGCAGCGCACGTTGCCCAAGGCGATGGCGATGATGCGTCGTTCCGTTATCTCCAGATGGTTGCCACCCGCCACATGCGGGGTGATGAGGCAACGCGGCTCGCTCCACAACGGCGAGTCGGCCGGCAGCGGTTCGGGTTCGGTAACATCCAGGCCCGCGCCCCTCAGTCTGCCTTCCGCGAGCGCCGTCGCGAGGGCCTCTTGGTCGATGGCGTCTCCTCGGCCCGCGTTCAGCACCAGCGCTTCGGGCTTGAGTATCGCCAACCGTTCGGCGTTCAGCAGGTGGTGGGTGGCCGTGGTGGACGGCACGCTCATGGCGATGACGTCCGCGTATTGCAATACCTGTTCGAGCGAATCGAAGCCCACCATGTGGTCGATGCCTTCCGCCGCGACCGCCGGGTTACGGCGCACGCCGATGGTTTCCATGCCGACGTTTTTGCACAGTTTGGCGAAGTGTGATCCGATGTCTCCGGTGCCGACCACCAGTGCGGTCCTGCCCGCCGGGCTCAATGCGCGGCCCGCATCGTTCCAGTTCGCTTCGGCTTGGCCGCCTGCGTAGACGTGCAGGTTCTTCATGAGCGTCCACATCATGGCGAACAGGTGTTCGGACACGCTTTGCCCGTATGCGCCGGACGCGTTGGTGAGCATGGATCCGGTCTGGAGCACGCCCGGACGCTGATAGCTGTCGACGCCGGCGCTCCAGGTTTGCAGCCATTCGAGTCTGGGGCACGCGGAGCATTCCTCCGGCGGCACATTGCCGATGATCGCGGTCACCGACGCGCGTAGTTCCTCGGGAACGCTGGCGCTCCAGCCCATGTTCCCGCGTTGCGCCGTGTCGCCCACGAATTCCTGCGGCACGTCTTTGGCCGCACGCGCGAACTGCGCCTTCTCCGTTTCCGTCAACGGCAGGCAGTTGACGATAAGCTTGTGATTGTTCTCAATTCCCATAGCCCCCACCCTAGAGCCTGCACCAGATAAACCATCTCACATTGCGGTCTCATTTTTCGTTTCGAGGGTTTTCAGACCGTCCTGGCACGGTATGTCGCGGCACCGACGACGTGATCGCCATGGCATCGTCACAGTGGCATCACGGTCGCGCAATCGCAACGCCGTCAACGGATTTGAACATGATGCCCACGTTCCCGACGGATGTCGGTCGACGTTGCCGATCCGACGTGCGCACGACGTCAGACGCCCAGTTCGTCCGTGTCGAAAATGATGGTCACCGGTCCGTCATTGGTCAGGCCAACCCGCATGTGGGCTCCGAAACGGCCTTCTTTCACCGTGAGGCCCTCGGAGCGTAACGCTTCGTTGAACTGCTTCCATACTTCTTCGGCATGATTCGGCTCCCCCGCTTTCACGAAACTTGGGCGGTTGCCTTTGCGCACGTCCGCATACAGCGTGAACTGCGATATGGAAAGGATCGAACCGTTCACGTCATGGATGGAACGGTTCATTCTGCCGTTCTCGTCTTCGAATACGCGCAGGTTCGAGATTTTGTGGGCCAGCCACGCTATCTGCTTTGAACCATCCGAGTCCTCCACGCCGACGAGCAGCACGTAGCCGTTGCCGATTCGCTGCGGCTCGAAGGTGGGATCCTGCTCTCCGGTATGCTCGTCGATCACATCCACGGATCCGTCGCTGACTTTCTGAAGCACAATACGCATTGACCTACCTCGTCTCTCATTGCGGCACGATGGTTCTTCGCCTAAGCGCACCCCTTCACGGATGGCGATTCCCACCCATACGGAAGCGAAGGATGCACCACTCACCGTTCATCCGCATTCCCGATCTTGTCCGGCAATATCGTATTGTTTCCTCCGGTCATTCATCATGCACCATTGGATTACCGTTATCACATGTTCGATCGAATCGACGCAGTCATGTTTGAGCCATTCCGAAACAACCGACATCAGCCATTGCAACGAAATCATATGCGATTACGCATTGATATCCTACTTTTTCAGTCAGTAGCCGTGCGCATGCAGATAGTCGTCATCGAAACCGAAATAGTGGCCGATCTCATGCAGCATGGTCTTGCGGATCTGCTCTACCATCTGCCCGCGGGTTGCGCACACCCGCTCGTGCGGACCTTTGAAGATGGTAATCACATCCGGCATCACACCGCTATAGCCCGTGGTGCGACGCGTGACGGGAATACCCTCATACAGTCCCAACAGCTCACCGCCCGCCGTGCACATCGTTTTCAGCTCACGTTCGTTCGGCTCCTGCGCCATGGCAATCCCCACGTTCTCCAGCACTTGTCTGAACCTGTCGGGAACACCCGCGAGCGCCTCTTCGACGGCCTGCTCGAATTCTTCGTCGCTCATCTTCATGCCGCGTCCCCAACCAACCATTCCGTATCGCCTTTCATTCCGCGCCGCTTTTCATGCCGAGTCCCGCACAATCCTTCATACCGTTTCATACCGCCTTCCACGCCACGTTTCACACGACCCTTCATACCGTTCCATACCGCCCTTCACACCACGTCCCACACAACCCTTCACACCGTCGACTCTATCAACCTCCACACGCATCCGCACCATCTTCGAATCCCGCTTCCTCCACCCACTGGATATTTTCTCCCACTCACATCTATCCCAGCGTCCTCAATCCCCCACCTGCTGGATAAATCCACCCGCTCATAACCTTCCCGGAAACCCATTTTCTCCACCCACTGGAGGAATCTGCCCTCCAGAAGCATGCTCAACGTCCCAATATCTCCAGACACTGGATAATTCGCCCCTCCAGGAACGCGTCCACCGTCCATAAATCGCCAGCGACTGGCAAAATAATCCCGCTCAATACCGTACTAGCGACCAAATTCCTCCAGGCACTGGGACTTTCCACCCGCAAGATGCGGTTCTGCGTCCACAATCCTCCAGTGACTGGCGAAACCCACCCTCTTACGCCCATCCCAGAATCCCAATTCCACCAGTCACTGGCGAAACCTGCCCGAACGACCACACCTCCAGACAATCAATCCCAAACACCACCGATCCAAAAGCGAAACCACCAGAGCAACCTACACTTAGGAACCATGAGAATCTCCATCCAATGCGTAAGCGAGGCAAGCGTCGCGGTCCTCAACGACCTCGGCACCATCGACCCGACATTCGACCTACAGCAAATCGGCCCCGGACTGCTCCTGACCGTCGAAATCGAACCCGACGACAGCGAAACCACCATCGACACCATGGCCCACCGCATCCTCACCCTACGCTGCTTCAACAATCCGCAAAGCCCACTCCCCCGATCCATACAGGAAATCCAAGGCGAAATCCTCTCCATTCCCCAACCACTCGTCTCAATGCACCGCCCTGCCGCGGGCCGCCCCTATCCCATCGCCAAAGACGCCGACAGCGAACACGCCAGCCTCACCTGGATCCGCTTCAACGAGGCGCTCCGCTCAGGCAACATCCCCGTATTCGAAGGCAGATACGGCGCTCGCATGCGCATCGGTGCCATCATCGATGGCCCGTTTCAGCTCACGCTCATTTCCGATTAGCGTATCCGTCTTCGACTCTCCAGACAAAGCCACAAAACCACGAAGCCCATCATCCGACTTCACAAGCATGCCAGCAACGGTTTTTAGTGGTGAAAGAAGCGGCTTCACGGAAACACGACTTCACAAGCACGTCGACAGCGGAATCAACGATCACACAAAGACATACCAGACATACCAACGACATGCGGCTGCACGTACTTGCGCAGGAAAGACACCGTCTGCACAACATCTGCCTCAACAACGAACATGCAGTCGCACGTATCCGCGCAGAAGCGATTCTGGTTTCCGCACAGCCGGGACCGAACAGGATGGCGTACCGTTGACATACAGTTGCATGTATCCGCGTAAGAACTCATCCGCGGTAAAACATGCATCCATGTAGGAAAAGGAACGATCACGCCGTTCCGCACAGGAGAGGAGCGATCATGCCGTTTTCCGTAGTGCATCAGGATATCACCAGCATGCAGATGGACGTCATCGTCAATGCGGCGAATACGGATCTCATGATGGGCGGCGGTGTATGCGGCGCGATCTTCCGTGCAGCCGGGGCGAACCGCATGCAGGCCGCATGCAACCGATTATCCCCCATTCGCACCGGCGAGGCGGTGATCACGCCGGGATTCGATCTGCCTGCCAAGTACGTCATTCACACGGCCGGGCCGATTTGGCATGGCGGCGACCATGATGAGGAACAGCTGCTGCGCGCCTGCTACCGCAATTGTCTGGCGATCGCCTCCGTGCATGGC
>CAVBVU010000144.1:0-4651 GCA_963598975.1 Anaerovoracaceae bacterium | reverse complement strand
CCCATGACCTTCAGCACGTAAATGCCATCAGTGCCGCCGGTCACCGTGATGTCGACGCGCTGACGGCCCGGCTTGGCCAGCAGATCGACGATGGTCAGCAGCGTACGGGCGGCCACGGCCTGTGCCAGCACTTCCGGATTCGGATATACAACAGTTTTGCGTTCAGTCATTGAAGAATTCCTTTGTTCTGACTGTTTGACTCGACTAGCGCTTCAGATTGATGAGATCCCAGCCTTGCGTCACCACTTCGGCGTAGATCTCGTCGGGATAGAGACGTCCGAGCTCCTCACTTAGGCATTCCTCGATCGTGCGTTCAGGAACGCTGATGGTTTGCGGAGACTGTCCCGGCACGCTCTGGACTGCTATGCCATCTTCCGTGGAAGGGCGTTCCAGACTCAGCGTTCCATCGGAGCGTGTCAGATAGACGCCCGTCACAGCCTTCGCTCCCGGAACGTCCTCGACGACCACCGGCACATTCAGGCGCAGTCGCAGCCAGGCCGCCAGCAAGTCCATGGGCAGAAAATCCTTCGGACCAGTCACGCGTACGCTGCTGACCGGCAGATGCGGTGGCTGGTCAAGCATGGATGCGAGCATGGCACGCCACACGGTCAGGCGTGTCCACGACATATCCACGTTCTTCGACGACCAGTTACGACGCAGATCGTCCATCGTGCGCATCGGATTCGAGGAGTTCATCGCATCGGTGATGCGGCTGCGCGCCATCGAACCCAGCAGATCCTTCGACAGGTTCGCCGGAGCTTCGTTCGGCCACCAGGCCACGACCGGCGCGTCCGGCACCAACAGCGGAATCACCAACGTGTCCGAATGGTGCACCAGACCGCCGAGAGGCCGCAGCACGATGATCTCGCCGGCGCCGGCATCGGAGCCGAAACGTACTTCCGCATCGAGGAAGGTGTGGCGCTCGCCATCCGCCGACGTTCCGGACTCCACCCTGCGCGAGCTCGGCGCGATGGCGATCACACGGCAGGGATGTTCACGGCTGGCGTTGTTCGCCACTTCGAGATCATGCTCCAACGAGGATTCATTCGTTGAGATCAGCAAGGTGAGCACGCGGCCCAACGCGGCTTCTCCGCGCTCCTCATGCAGCTCGTCGATCTTCGCGGAGATTTCGCGGGTCTCGGTATTTTGCAACGTAATGATCATGGCATCCTCCAACGATGTCCATCGCGGGCAAGCATCTCAACGGCCTCTTCAGGGCCCCATGTGCCGGAACGATACGGTTGCGGCTGGCCGAGCGTGGACCAGAACTCCTCGATCGGGTCGAGGATCTGCCAACTCAGCTCAACCTCGCGGGTAGTCGGGAACAGCGGCGGATCACCCAGCAGCACGTCGAGAATCAGTCGTTCATATGCCTCCGGGGACGATTCGGTGAACGAGCGGCCATAACCGAAGTCCATCGACACGTCACGCACCTCCATGGAGGTGCCGCCCGGGACCTTCGCGCCGAAACGCATGGTCACGCCTTCGTCGGGCTGCACGCGAATCACGATCGCGTTCTTGCCGAGCTCCTTGGTGGCCGTCGATTCGAACGGCAGGTGCGGGGCGCGTTTGAACACCACCGCGATTTCCGTGACCCGCTTGCCCAAGCGCTTTCCGGTGCGCAGATAGAACGGCACCCCCGCCCAGCGTCGGGTGTCAACGTCCAGACGAATCGCGGCATACGTTTCGGTGGTGGATGCCGGATCGATGCCTTTTTCGTCCAGATAGCCGACCACTTCATGAGAGCCCTGCCATCCTGCGGCGTATTGGCCGCGCGCGGTATGCGCGGCCAGATCCTTCGGCAGACGCACGGCGGAAAGCACCTTTGTCTTTTCCGCGGTCAAGTCGGACGCGGAGAAGGAGACGGGCTCCTCCATGGCGGTCAATGCCATGAGCTGCAGCAGGTGGTTCTGGATGATGTCTCGCGCCGCGCCGATGCCATCGTAGTATCCGGCACGACCGGCCACGCCGATATCCTCGGCGTGCGTGATCTGCACGTGGTCGACGTAGTTGTTGTTCCAAATCGGTTCGTACATGGCGTTCGCGAAACGCAACGCCAGCAGGTTCTGTACGGTTTCCTTGCCGAGATAGTGGTCGATGCGGAACACGCTTGACGGGTCGAACACCTCGGAGACCACACGATCGAGTTCCTTGGCGCTGGCAAGATCGTGGCCGAACGGCTTTTCGATGATCACACGACGCCAGGCTCCTTGAGAGGATTTCGCCAGGCCGCAGTCGGCCAGCTGGCGGGAGACCTGCGGGAACGCGCGCGGCGGCACGGACATGTAGAAGGCGTGATTGCCTCGGGTGCCACGGTCACGGTCAAGTTCAGCCACCGTGTCGGAAAGGCGCTCGAACGCCTTCGGATCGTCGAACGTGCCCTGCACGAAACGGATGCCGTCGGCCAGCTGTTTCCAAGTCGACTCCTTGAACGGAGTGCGGCAGTGCGCTTCGACGTTTTCCTTGACGAACGCCTTGAAATGGTCTTCGGTCCAGTCGCGGCGCGCGAAGCCGGTCAGTCCGAAACTCGGTGGCAGCAGTCCGCGGTTGGCCAGGTCGTAGATTGCCGGAAGCAGCTTTTTGCGTGACAGGTCGCCGGTCACGCCGAAAATCACGATGCTGCACGGTCCCGCGATGCGCGGCAGACGCAGATCACGAGGGTCTCTCAGAGGATTCACCCACGCTCTGGTCTCATTGGGTGCGGTTGAGACGGTTTCATTCATGAGCCTCATACTAGCCGCATCACATCACGGCCGCTGAAGATGTTCATTCCGGGCGCATCATACCGCTTGGACGCAGGGTGGATGTGGGATGGTCGTGGCCATCCATGAACGCCGCGAACGTCACGCCATTCGCATGTCCGTTATCGATGAGCCAAATCAATCCATGCGTCGCAACTATGAAATCCGTGTGGTGAAAAGTATTTGATGTTGTTCGCCGGGACTCCTACAATGCCGTTCGGAATAGAGAGAACGTAGGCATATACAGAAGAGGATATGGGTACTACAGGCAAACAGGAAATCGACATGCTGCATGGTCGCATCTGGACGAAAGTCCTGAAATATGCGATACCGGTGGCGGCAACCGGCATTCTGGAACAGCTGTTCAACGCGTCCGGCATCATGATCGTCGGCAACTTCTCACAGGGCGACGGTACTGCTGCGGTCGCTGCGGTCGGGTCCAACGCTCCGGTGACGGGGCTGATACTGAATCTGTTCATCGGCATCGCATTGGGCGCCAACGTGGTCATCGCCAACGCCATCGGGCGCGGCAGCGGTCATGCCGTACGCAAGGCCGTGCACACGTCCATCGTCACGGCATTGGCGGGCGGCGTGGTCGTCGCGATCATCGGGGAGCTGCTTTCGGGGCCGCTGCTCGGTATGCTCAATGTCACGTCCGACGTGTTTCCCCTGGCGTTGACCTACCTGCGCATCTACCTGCTTGGCATGCCGGTGATCCTGCTGTACAACTTCGAGGCCGCCATCTTCCGCAGTGTGGGAGACACCCAGGCCCCGCTGCTGGTGCTGACGGTTTCCGGCGTGCTCAACGTCACGATGGGACTGATTTTCGTGGTGGTGTTCCACTTGGGTGTGGCCGGCGTCGCCACGGCCACGGTGATCTCCAATGTCGCCAGTTCGATGATTCTGCTGTACAGGCTCATGCATACGGACGGCATGCTTCATGTCGACCTGCGCAAACTGCATGTGGATTGGCTCACTTTGCAGGAGATTCTGCGTATCGGCATACCCGCCGGCGTGCAGGGGGCGGTGTTCGCGGTGGCGAACATCGTTATCCAGGCCGCGATCAACAGCCTAGGCACCGTGGTGATGGCCGCTTCCAGCGCCGCGTTCAACATTGAGATCATCGCCTACTACGTGCTCAACTCGTTCAGCCAGGCATGCGCCACATTCACAGGCCAGAACTATGGTGCGAAGCAGGTCGAACGATGCCGCCGCATCCTGGGAATCTGCATCCTCGAGGATTTCATCGCGACCGCATCCACCATCGCGCTGGTGTTGTTTTTCGGCCATAATCTGCTGGCCCTGTTTGATTCGACGCCGGAAGTGGTGTCGGTCGGCTACACGCGTCTGGTCATGGTGTTTTCCGCCTACGCGTTCAGCATGCTGTACGAGGTCATGTCGGGCTACCTGCGTGGATTCGGAATCTCGCTGGTTCCGGCGTTGCTCACCGTAATCGGTGTGGTCGGCGTGCGCATCACCTACATTCAGCTTGTCTTCCCGTACCGCCGCACGTTCGACGCGATCATGATCATCTATCCGATCAGCCTGGCGGCGACCGCCGTGTTGATCGGTTGCGCGCTGTTGTATTACAAACCGGCCAAACGATTCGGCTAACCGCGCCTTTTCGGGTTTCCGCCGTTCATGAACGCCGCGATGCCGCGGGTCACGGCGCGGGGGAGCGCCCGCTCCGCGAAGGCACCGGATTTCGTGAACGTGCCATAGTAGGCGAGGGTTCGTCCCATCAGCATCTTGCGGTATGCGTATGTGGCGAGCTCCCTCGCCGTGGTCGGCCTGACCATGGTGAAGAAGTTGCGTCCGCTCATCTTCGCGGCCTTTTCGAAACCGGTCGCGGTCGGACCGGGGCATACGCAGGTCACGGTCACGCCGGTGCCGCGCATCTCGTATGCAAC
>CAVBVU010000143.1:0-4692 GCA_963598975.1 Anaerovoracaceae bacterium | reverse complement strand
CCGTTATGTCAAAGCCGGAATACTCGTCTCCGTGCAGATATCCAAGACCCGGCTGGTCGGCTGCGACGCCGATGGTGATCGTCGGCCCTTGCGCAACCCCGTGGGTCACCACGGAAATCGAAGTGCCGCATCCGCCGGCACCTATGCAGAGCGACATCGCGCAAAGACCCGCGGCGACGGCATGCGACAGACGTTTCATACGGATGGGTCTCATTTAAACATACGCGAACGGGTAAGGAACCATGTGACGATGCCGGACACGACCAGCGAAATCGCGATGACGACCGCGAATCCCCATGGCTTGTCCGACAACGGCATACCGAGCATGCCCTGCTGGAAATTCATGCCGTACATCGAGAAGACCAGCGTCGGGATGGACAGCGTGATGGAGATGATGGTGAAGATGCGCATCACATTGTTCAGATTGTTCGACACGATCGACGCGAAGGCATCGGTCATGTTCGCAAGGACGCCGCTGTAGATGTTGGCCATCTCGATTGCCTGCTTGTTCTCGGTGATGACGTCGTCAAGCAGGTCCTCGTCCTCCGAATACTGTTTGATGCGAGGCAGCGTGGTCAGCTTCTCCATCACGATTTCGTTCGATTTGAGCGACGTGGTGAAGTAAACCAAGGTTTTGCTCAACTCAAGCAACATGAGGATCTCACGATTCTGCATGGAATGCCGCAGCTTGAGTTCGAGCTTGTCGCTTTCACGGTCGATGATGCGCAGATAACGCAGGTACATGGTGGCGTTGCGGTACAGAATCTGCAGGATGAAACGGGTCTTCATATACGTGTTGAATCCGCGGATGGTTCCTTCCATGAACGGATGAAGAACCGGAGTGTCCTGCATGCACACCGTGATGATGCATGTCTGCGTGATGATGATCGACAACGGGATGGTCTCATACCAGTCCCTTCCACCGCGTTCCTCAACGGTCGGAATGTCCACGATGATCATCGTGTAATCGTCCTCGACGTCGACGCGGGAACGTTCCTCATCATCCAGGGGCGCGCGCAGGTCGGCCAGGTCGATTCCCGTTTCCATGGATACGGTGGCAAGTTCCACGTCGGTCGGTTTCGAGAGACACAACCACGATCCGTTCTCCGGTTTCTGTATCTGTTCCACCTGGCCGTTAATCGTTCTGAACATTCTCAACATGTCTCTCACCTCCGCCTTTGCGCTTTTCATCGTTTCGTCGCTGTGCGGCAGCCCGGCATGGTCCGGGCACACAACCTCCTCAACAATAGTCCAACCTTGAGAATTCGCTTACGTAGAGGCCGGAAATTTCATCAAGCGTTCATCTTCGTGGACGCGGACTGTCGGACCGTCGGGATTTCACTGAACGATGGGCTTCCACAACGGCATATCCGGGCTGCGAAGCTGGTCCGGACCATTCTCCCAATCCGTCAGGTGCGCGATGGCCGGTCCTTGGTTGTGCAAGTCAAGCAGCCAATGCGGATTCGAAGGATTCCCCTGCACCGTCATACGCGTCCAGAAGGCGTTGCGCATGGCGCCCAGGTTGCTCAGGTTGTCTGGATCCATGCCCAACAGGGTCTCCACAGTCGCCACAATCCATGATCCATGGCCAACCACAAGCAGCGTCGTGGGCATGGGGTCGTCCCCATGCTTCGCGACGATATCGAGCATGGCGTCGGCGCCTCGCCTGCCCGTATGGACGCGACTTTCGACGCCGTGCTTGAGCTCGCCGCCTGTATGCGAGCGCCATGAGTCGTAGTCTTGTGCGTGTTTGTTGCGTATTTCTTCTCGTGTCATGCCTTCCCATTCGCCGAAGCTGCGTTCTCTGAGTCTTGGGTCGGTGGTGATGTCGAGCCCGAGTAGGTCGGCGATGGCGTGTGCGGTTTGTTGGGCGCGGAAGAGATCGGATGCGATGATTTTCATGCGGCGTTTCGTTGCTGGCGCGTTGTCGATTTCGTCGGTGTTGGTTTGGTGTGTGGTGTTGGTGGGTTGTGTGAGTTGGTCATGGTGTTCGGCGAGGTTGGCGATTTTTGCCCAGTAGTAGGTTTTCGCCAGTTCGTATGCGCTTTGGTCGGCTTGCCATCTGCCGATGATGTCTAGGGGTATGTCGATTTGTCCTTGTAGGCGTCGCGCGAGGTTGTAGGCGGTGCGTCCGTGGCGTAGGAACAGTACTTCGTCGATCATGTATTTCATTGTAGCTGTGTCGGATCAGCAGGAATGTGGATGCCCATATGGTTGTGTATGCGAATGTTCCGGTTGCTATGGTGCCGTTGGTTGGGCAGATGGTGTGTTGTTCTTTGTCGGTTGGGTTGGTGGTGCGTGTTCCTGTGACGAGGAGTCGGTGTGTGTTGACGCCGTATGGCGTGCAGGTCATGAGGGTGACGAGGTCGTTGTTGTTGGTGGTGTCGATCCATTTGAAGTCGTCTGGTTCGACGACGGTGATGTTGGTTACTCGGTATGTGAGGGTTTCTCCGAGGACTTTGATGATGAAGGTGTCTCCTTCGTGTGCTTGGTCGAGGTTGGTGAACATGAGTTTGTCTGCCAAGCCTCGGTGTGCTGTGATGACGGCGTGGGTGCCTTTGCCTCCGATGGGGAGGGATGTTCCTTGCCAGTGTCCGGCTCCTGTTGCGAGTGTTTGTTCGTTTGCGTCGTGTCTGATTGGTAGTTCGATGCCGAGTCGTGGGTATTGTATGGTGGCGATGATGTCGCTTGGTGGGATTGCCAGTTGTTGGTGGTAGTCGGCTATGTTGTCCGGGTTTTGTGTTTTTCCGGCTTGGTTGCCTTGGCTTTTCAGCGCGTTGTTGTATTGCTGTGCCTGTTGTCTGATTGCGTTGATGGATGCGGGCGCGGTGTTTGCCACTACGCCCGCATATGTTGTTGATTCGCACGTTTGTTCGACGCCATCCACTGTTCGTAGAACGACCGGTATGCTGATCAGTGTTGCCGTGGCTATTATGAGGATGGTTCCGATGCTCCATTTCGCAAGACGTTGTTTGGAGATTTTTGCCTTGTGGCGAGCTTTGCGTGCTGTCGGGCTTGCCATGGCGTCTCCTCTCGTGGGGTCTTGTGTTTGGATTGTTCGGATATCGTCGGGTCCGTACGTTTGTTGGTTCAATCGCCTGTCTTGCGGCTCATTCTCAGGAATATGAGTCCGGCCACCAGCAGTATCGTTGCCAGTGCGAGGATGGCGGTCAGCCCCGCGGCGCCGGTCAATGGCATTTGCGTGATCGAACGTATGTTGGTGATGACTATGGTCTGGGTTCCTTCCGCTTTGACGAGCTTGTTGGGGTCCGTGGTGACGTCGACGCTCCATGTCATGTCGGTTTCGTCGATGTTGACCGTGAATACGGCGTTGGGCAAAGCCAGTGAGGAGAATCCTTCGGGTGCCTGTCGTTCGCGGATCACGTAGGTGCCTTTCAGTCCTTCGATGGTGGTGTTTCCCGCTTCGAATTCGCTGACCGTGCCGGTGAGGTCTTTGTCTGTGGCGAGCCGGTACCGGCCTTCTCCGGTTTTGACGAGGTTCAACGCCTGTGTGCCGTCAGCGTTCTGGGAGATGGTGAATTTCGCTCCACTGATCTGCTCTCCGTTGGCGTCCACTTTGCGTAGCTGCACCGCTCCTGTGCAGGTTTTGACTTCATTGCCGGGAAGCGTGGAGTGGTCCTGCCATCCGTTGGGGTTATGGGAGTATTCAAGGTCTACGGAGTTGACGTTGCATGGGGATCCGATGACGGCGTCACCGTTGAGTTTCGCCGTGTACACCACGGTGATGGTGGAGCCGACCGGCAATGCCGTCTTCGTTTCGTCGGACGCAAGCAGGTCTCCGTTGAAGTCGCCGAACAGCCAGCTGATCTTTCTACCGTCGATCGTTTCGTGGTAGAAGCTTTCCGACAGGGTCTTGCCGTCGACGCTCACCGACTGCAGTCCGACGTAGTCCAAGCCTGATCCGAGCGTATCGTTCAAGGCGAAATAGTAATGCTCGTATCCGGTCCAGTTCGGAATCTTCTGCGTGATGCGGTAGGTCACGTTCGTGCCGACCGCTTCGGAAACGACCGTTTTCCAGTCGTCCGCAGATTTCGCCTTCTTATCGGGGGCTTCGACGTCGGACACCTTGTATACCACTTGGCCGAGCGTCGTGGTCTGCCCTGATGAGGTGACCAGTTGCGTGATGTCGTTGATCGCGGTTCCGTTCATCATCATGATTGCCGCTTCGACGGGTTCGCCTGCGCCATCCGTTGAGGACGTCCTGTCCACGACGGCGTAGATTCCCGGCACGAGCACGTTACCGGTCGTTGCGGTTTTGCCGTCCGCGCCCAGCTTGTCCACCGCCACTCCGGTCTGCGCTTGGAATTCGGACTGTTTGGCGAGACTGTTGCAGAAATCACGAAGTTTTCCGTTCCACAGACCGCTCTTCGAATCGGTGAGTTCGCGAACGACCCAGACCATGGGGTCGATTTTTCCGTTGACTTTCAAATCATCGTCCGTGGCGCCGACGGTTTTCGCCGAAGCCGCTATGGATTGGGTCAGATCACCGTTCGTGGCCACATCGTAGCCTACAATCCTGCCGTCCTGCACGCTGGCCGCGGTATAGGCCGCCAGTCGGATCGCATACAGGCTTTTGCCCGCGAGCATGCCGTCTCCACTGGCCGTTACCGTCATGGATTGTTTGACACTCAGGTCCGCCAACTGGACATCGGCCTGCGCCGACGCGGGAAA
>CAVBVU010000142.1:0-4694 GCA_963598975.1 Anaerovoracaceae bacterium | reverse complement strand
GGCCCCACCACCCCACGCGATTCGAGCAGATCCATAAGTCTGCCCGCCTTGGCGAAACCGACACGCAGCTTGCGCTGCAGCATGGATGTGGAACCGAACTGCGAGCTGACCACAAGTTCGGCGGCCTGCAACAGCACGTCCATATCTCCCCCGATGTCTTCATCCGGCTCGATGCTCTTCTTTTCGGCTTCTTTGGCCATTTCCTCTATATCCTCGCGGTAATGCGGCTTGCGCTGCGTACGCACGAATTCCACGGCACGGCGAATCTCGGATTCGTCGACCCATGCGCCCTGAACACGAATCGGCTTCGCCTGGCCCATCGGCAGGAACAGAGCGTCACCCTGACCGATCAGCATCTCAGCACCCGTGGAATCAAGAATGACTCGCGAATCGGTGGCCGAAGACGTAGCGAACGCCAGCCTGGATGGAATGTTGGCCTTGATCAGGCCGGTGACCACGTCAACGGACGGACGCTGCGTGGCCAGCACCAGATGCACGCCTGCGGCTCGCGCCAGCTGGGTGATGCGCTGGATGGAGCTTTCAACATCGTTCTTCGCCACCATCATCAGATCCGCCATCTCGTCGACGACTACGAGAATATACGGATACGGAGCCACTTTCCTCTTGGAACCGGCCGGCGCATGCACCTTGCCGGCCCGCACCGCCTCATTGAAATCTTTGATGTGACGGAATCCGAAGAATTCAAGATCGCTGTATCGGGCGTCCATCTCCTTGACTACCCACTCGAGCGCCTGCGCGGCCTTCTTGGGGTCGGTGATGATCGGCGTGAGCAGATGCGGGATGCCCGCGTACGCCGACAATTCCACTCGTTTCGGATCCACCATGATCATACGAACCTGATCGGGCGTGGACCGCATGATCACGGATGTGAGCATGGAGTTGATGAAGCTCGACTTACCGGAACCAGTGGCGCCCGCCACCAGAAGATGCGGCATCTTCGTCAAATCGGCGGTCACGAAGTGGCCTTCCACATCCTTGCCGACACCGGTGAGCATGGGGTTCGGATCCTTCATGGCCTTATCGGAACGCAACACATCGCCCAACACCACGGTTTCTCGATCAGCATTGGGGATTTCGATGCCGATCGCGGATTTGCCTTCGATCACCGAAAGAATGCGCACGTCGGAGCTGGCCACCGCGTATGCGATGTTCTTCTGCAGATTGGTGACCTTCTCGACCTTGACACCAGGCCCAAGCTCAACTTCATACATGGTCACCGACGGCCCACGCAGGAACCCTATGACCTTGGCATCCACGTTGAACTGCTGGAACGTACCCGTCAAGGCACGAATCACACGATCGTTCTCCGGCGTGTGTACGGCATGTGGAGCACCCTTCTTGAGCATGTTGAGATCGGGAAGAGTGTATGGGCCTTCGGATATCTCCTGAACGGCACCCGATTCGCCCGTCACCGGCATATCGTCGAGAATCTCACCTGTAGCCGCGTCTACCATGATGGACTCGCCATTGGATGTGCCGTCCTCGTCGATAACGGCCCATGGGTCGTCCGCAGGGGCGCCCACCTGCTTCGCTCCGTTTACGGACGGGGCGACCGGCATGGTTCCGCTTGCCGTGCCGATCGGCTCAGAAGAGAACGACCGTCCCGCAGTCGTTTGCACAGGCATGGCCACAGTGCCATCGACGTGCTCGTCACCGTAATCGCCCGAAAAAATGCTACGGGGAGTCCCGGTTTGCGCGTAAGAATCCTCGAGCCGGGTTTCGGCCGCTTCTCCATGGCTCGTCGCCGCGCTCAGAAACGCTTCGTCTCCTGCGTAATGGTCGAGCCTGCCCTGCGCATCGTTACGATGCTTGCGGGATGCGAACCACTGCGAGACTCGCGCAATCAGACTCGGACCGGTATCTTCCGATTTCTGCGTGTCCGTGCCATCATGCGACGGCACACCCTGGGCGAACTCCAGCGAGGTATCCCCCACACGAACCTCGTTCGGAAATTGTTCGCTTTGCTCATCATGCTTTCCGTCCGATACAACGCCCAGTTCCGTCGCGAGCGTGTGCACGGCGTCGGGAAGCTCATTCACATGCGTACCCGTGATCAACAGTACGGAGAAGAAGATCATCACGACGAAAATGATGATCGCAAAGGCTTTCGACAATCCCCATGCCAAAGGGCATCCGAGCACGTAACCCAGCAAGCCCCCGGAACGCTGCAGCAGCGAAAGATCGAAAGTCTGGGAATCGGACGCCAAAGCCGCATCGAGAATCGAGCAGATCGACCATAGAATCATGAACCAGCCGAACGCTATGCGGGCATCATCCACCCTGCGTTCCGATTTGAACAGAAGACTGAACACCACAAGAGCCAGGAACACCGGCAGAATGACGCTCATCAGGCCGAACAGTCCGGACGCCACGGCATGTAGGGCCAGCCCGAAGGCGCCCTGTACATGAAACCATTCCGAAGCGCAGAAAAGCACCGCAAGAATGACCATGATGAGGCATGCGACGTCGCGGCGCTTTACAAAGAAGCTATTGGTTGGCGCTTCCGGCCCCGTACCTTTAGACGTTCCCCGACGGCCACGGTTGGAGCCGCCGCCTGACTTTTTTCCATTGGATGATGATGTTCGTGCCATAACGAAACAGATTCTACCTATCGGCACACCCATGTCATGCCGGGAATCTCCATTCGAACACAATCTCCGACTCGGCCGAACGACGCATTTCAGTAGCATAATCTAAAAACCGGTTGAATCATTCCCCCGAAAACACTGAAATCAACTGAAACACTCCCACTGGAACTTAAGCGGTTCAGTAACTACCATGTGCAGCACGCGCCCCACATCGAAGCGGAACGCGTGTTCACACAATCGAGGGAGATACGGAGAACAGGACTTCAAGGACTTCGCCGACGGCAACGGCGGCGATTTCGCACCGGCTTCCTGGGACACCGCCCACGCCGGCACAAAGCTCTCCCAGCAGCTGCTCTCCGAAATCAGTTCCTTTGCCCTGTACGTCAATGACAATGGAGGAGACCGTCCGAAGACCGGCGACCTGGCGCTCGACTCCATCTCCCTCGATGGCGCGCGCGACGCGTACGAGCAATTCAAACGAGAACTTGACGCGTACGTCATCCACTGGAACACCAGACGACGCCAGATACGACTCGAGGGACACACCCCGGAGGAATTCCGGAACGTGTCCCTCGCAGCCTGGACCTGTATCCTATTTAACAGCGTCCAACAATCGGGGCGCAGTTCAATTCATGGAGGACCCTCCTGTACGATCCGATACGCTCAGTCGACGTCACCGAGATGATGTTGCGTATAGGCGTCCGCCTGCGCGTCAATGGCATCGTAATCACCGGCATCGGCATGTTCGATGATCGCCATCGCATTGTTCAATAACGCGGGGTTGAGCGCCTGAAGCCAGTGGATGCGCGGATCCCTGCCGAACCATCCCATCTGCTTGCGTGCGAGACGTTTCGTCTTCTGCGCGATATCCATGAACGTTTCGTTCAGATCACGCATGCCATCCAGGTAATCGATGACCTGCTGGTAGCCCAAGGCTTTAGCCGCGGTAAGCCCTAACCGAGGGCGGATGCGCTCGACCTCTTCGATGAACCCATGCTCCAGCATCTGCTTGGTGCGGATGTCTATACGACGGTCGAGGTCTTCACGAGGCAGGTCAAGTCCGATCTGCACGGACGGAATCACATACCTGTAGTGCGGCAGGTTCGCCGAATACGGCCGCCCCGTGACTTCGATCACCTCCAACGCGCGGATGGTACGGCGCGGATTATGCGGGTCCATGCGCGCCGCGGCCACGGGATCCTTGGCACGCAGCTCATCGAACAAAGCTCCGGCGCCCTCCAGCTTCTCACGCTCCTCAAGTCTGGCTCGAACCTCCGGATCCGTTCCCGGGAACGAAATATCGTCAATCGCGGCACGTGCGTACAGGCCCGAACCGCCCACAAGAATCGGACGTACACCACGCTCCTGAAGCTCCGCGATCTTCTCACGCGCCAATTCCTGGAATCTCGCCACCGACATGGCATCATCCGGTTCGATGATGTCGATGAGATGATGCCTGACACGGGAACGTTCTTCGGCACTCGCCTTGGCCGTGCCGATATCCATGCCGCGGTACATCTGATACGCATCGGCGTTGATGATTTCCGCCTGCTGCCCTTTCTCCCGCAACGATTCGGCTATGGCGATGGCCAAGCCGGTCTTGCCTGAAGCCGTAGGACCGACGATGGAGACCACTCTGCGACCGTCGGCCATGGCCTGGGCATGGGAGGCGAGCTCAGTGTCGGACGACATAAGTCTGCCCCTCATTCGGATTCGGATCGGCAATCAGGTTGTGGCGGCCCGCATGGGTGACGGTTGCCGTCACGAAATCGCCGACCTTCGGCATGGGTCCGCCTTCCGGAACCCCCACGTGCACCAGCACGCCGGTCTTCTCGCGTCCCGTCACACGATGCGTAGCTTGGTCCTTCTTGCCTGCCTCGCCTGTCACCAACACCTCGACGTCACGGCCCTCGAACGTCTTGAGGTTCTCTTCGGTGATGCGTTCCTGCAACGCCACCAGTCGTTCGAAACGATCCTGTGAGACCTCACGCGGCACCTGCTCCATTTCGGCGGCCGGCGTACCCGGACGGGGCGAGTAGATGAAGGTGAACGCGGACGCGAATCGCGCTTCCTCCACCACGCGCA
>CAVBVU010000141.1:0-4718 GCA_963598975.1 Anaerovoracaceae bacterium | reverse complement strand
CCGTTCTCCTCGGCTATGGCCGGGTCGTGTACGGCGACCCGGCCATCCGCCAGCGCATGCTCGATCGCCTGCGGGGATTGCGGTTCGTTGCCAACTGTCATGTCTCCCGAAGTCATTTCTTCGAACCCCACGCGCATACGTTGTTGCCGAGCACGCTGAACGTCATCACGTCCTTGCCGTCCTTGTCTCGCGGAAGCTTGTCGAAGGCGCCGGTGTAGGTCACTTCGCCGTCCTCGCCGGTCACGGTCATGGTCAGCTGGTTCGTACCTTCGGTGGCCTGCCAGGTTCCCGTCAGCGATCCGGACACGGTGCCGTCCTCTTCGAGGGTAATGTCGACGGGCTTGTTCACGCCGCGGTAGTTGGTGCTCGTCGTGTCGGTCACCTTCTTCGGGCCCTTGAAGTAGGAGCCCTTGTCGTGGATCACGAATTCGTAGTCGCCGGCCATGTCGGAGGCGTCATATCCCTTGGTGTCGGCCTTGCTGCCGGTGTATTCGTAAGGCGATGCCACGAGCCATCCGTCGGAGGTCGGCAGCAGCTCGTGCACGCGCACCTCATGCTTCTCTCCGGAACCGGAGAAGCGGGTGTGGTACACGAGGTAGGTGGTTCCGTCGTCGTCGACCAGCGCGGAGTTGTGGCCCTGCGCGGTTTCGATGTTCGCGTTGTCGTTGCCGCTCCACTGGATCGAGCTCATCAGTCGGATGCCGATGTCGCTCTGCCAGTTGTTGCCGATCGCCTTGGTGGAGACCGCGGTGTTGCCGGCCTCGTCGACGTACGGTCCGGTGATGTCTTTGGAGCGGAACATGCGGATCTGGTATCCGCCGGTCTGCTGCAGCGCGCCATACGATGCGAACAGGTACCAGTATCCGTTGGTGTGCAGCAGGTAGGAGCCTTCGCCGGAGTTGCCGAAGCCGCCGCCGAGCTTGATGCCGTAGTAGGCGTCGGAGACGTTCTCTTCGGTGTTGTAGGTGGTGTTGTAGTCGCGCAGGCCGGTTGCGGGGTCGAGCTTGAACATCCACATGCCGCCGAACCAAGATCCGAAGGTCATCCACATGCTGCCGTCGTCATCGGTCTTCACGCAGGGGTCGATGGCGTTGATGCCGGTGTCGGTCTGCGAGGTGTAGCGCGTGATGTCCGCGTCTTCGCCGAGCACCTGCGGCACGTCGGTCTTCTTCACGTTCACGCGTTCGAATCCGGAGTAGACCACGGGGCCCACGTACGTCCAGTCGCCTTCGATGTCGTCGGCGGTGAGCATCACGATCACGGAACGGTAGTTGGCTCCGTTGATGGACATGTACATGCACCACTTGTTCATGGTGTCGTTCCATACGACGTCGGGCGCCCACATGTTGCCTTCGACGTCGGGGTTGGAGGATTGCTTGGCCCAGTCGGTCCAGATGTCGCTGAAGATGTCTTCGTAGTCGGTGCTCAGGTTGTTGGTGAACGACGTCCAGTTGATCAGGTCGTCGCTTTTGAGCCAGGCGCGATGCGATCCGAAGATGTAGTATTTGCCGTTCGCCTTGACGATTGACGGGTCGTGCGATTCTCCGCGCTTGATCTCGCTGGTGCTGGCGTTTTCGCTGGTGCCGGTAGAGTCGGATGAGGATGCGTCGTTTATGGAGCATCCTGCGAGCGTTCCGACCATCATGGCCGCCGCGATGAGTGCCGCCGCGGCTTTGCGAATGGTCCCCTTTGAGTTCATGTTTCCCCTTCCTTGCGGATGTTGTAATTTGTACAACGATGTAATTCTCTGTATAGTGTACATCGTTGTAAAAAATTGTCGAATCGAAAGGGCGTCTCGATGTCGGGCTCCTATTCACTGTTGTGCTACACCCGCAAACCCACCGGACGTGAGGAGGCGAACAACGAAGATATCGCTTACAGCATGCACCTTGCGTTGCGGGCCGACGACGCGGCCGCATGGGAGCCGCTGAACGAAAATTACGGCATTTTCTTCGCCGCGGGCGTGCCGATTCCCGCCGCGGACAAGGCTTCCCGCCTCGCATGCACGGCTGCGGCGCGATTTGGCGCCGATAGATTCGACTCGCCGAGGGATCCCAGCGGCGCCGTGGAATACGGAGCGGTGATGCCGGGGATCGACATCACCCTCAAGTCGCTGAAGGACCCATATCTGTTCCGTATGGAAGACGGCTCGTTCGCAATCGCCGCAACCCGCACCAATCGCGAGGGCGTGCCGGACGGCTCCGAAAAATCCGCGTTTCTGCTGGCGACCAGCCGCGATCTCACGTCCTTCACGCAGCACGGTCTGGTGGTGTTCGGCACCAAAAACGGCGTGAACAAGCCGTGTGTGAGCTTCCGTGAGGAAGAGGGCGATTACGTCGTCTCCTGGCAGGACAACGACGGCGCGCGCCGTTGCGCGGTCGTCGACGACATCGTCGCCGCGGCGCATAAGGGGAACGTGCTGACGCTGGTCGATTGCGATGCGGAACTTCCCGACGATCGTCTGCAGGACGATTGCGGCATCGCCGACGCGCAGCCCGGCAACGTCATTGCGATCGACGAAAGCGAGGCGAATCGTCTTGCGGAACGCTTCGGACGCATTTACAACGTTGGAACACGAGTTGCGGAACAGACGCTGAACATCGCGGATGTCGAAACCAGTGTGAACGCGCTGCACCGCGTACGCGCCGAGCTTTCCTACAGCGACGGTTCCATCGCCACCCGTGCGGTCGACTGGAACGAGGAGCAGCTTGCCGAACTTGAACGCGACATCGCCGAAGGGCGTGTCAACGTCGGCGACGTGCGTACCGTGGAAGGCCGCATCCGTCAGACCGTGTATCCGGTCCCGTTCGCGGTGGAACGCGCCGACCCGTCCGTCTTCGCCTGGAATTTCAACGGCAAGCCGATGTTCATGTTCATCGCCACCGACGACACCGACGGCAACTGCGTCGACCCGAACAACGGCGCCACCCACATGCCGCTGCGCATCGCGGACTCCATCGAAGGGCTTTCCGACGCGGCAGGCGGCCGTGCGAAGGAGATCGACCTACTCAAGTGCGGCGATCGCAACTCCGAAGGCCGTGAGATGACCGGCTGCTTCTGGGCTCCGGAACTGCACGTGATCGACGGCAAACTGTCGGTGCTGTTCATGCCGTGCTTCGACGGTCCGGCCTTCAACCCGGACGGAACGCCGAACGACCGCGCCGGAAAGCCGGACATGTGGACGGGCAGCTGCCACATCATGCAGCTCAAACAGCATTCCGACGGCACTGATTTCGATCCGCGCGAACCGGAGAACTGGACCATTCCCAAGCCGATCCTCGCTCCGGACGGTAAGACGCTCAACCCGATTCAGCGTATCTCCCTCGATATGACGGTCATCGTCGATTCCGGACGCTGGTATTACGCATGGCAGCAGGTCGGCAGCATCTGGATCGCAAGCTTCGATCCTGCGAACCCGACGTTGCTCACCAGCCAGCCGACGCAGATCGTCGTGCCGGAATTCGCATGGGACAACATGATCGCGGAAGGTCCGAACGCCTTCGTGCACGACGGCAGGATCTACCTGATCTACTCCGGCTCCCTCGTCGGCATCGACTACACGACCGGTCTCGTCACCGCTCCGGCCGGCCAGCTCGCCGATCTGACCGATCCGGCCAGCTGGACGAAGCTCGACTATCCGTTGCAGAAGTCCGGTCTGTACAACGGCCAGTGGCAGCTCGGCACGGGCCACGGCATGTGGTCGCATGACGAGGACGGCAATCTCATCTACGTGTTCCACAACGCCGAATACGAGAACGGCCGTTACGGCGGGCGTGACGCCCAGGTGCGCCGCGTGCATTGGTCCGCGGAGGGTATGCCGATCCTGGATATGCAGTCAACGGAAGAGCTCAATCCGGATTATGCTTGTATATCGATGCAAATCGGTATTTCCGGTAAT
Organism: Anaerovoracaceae bacterium; assembly: GCA_963598975.1. Taxonomy (GTDB): domain Bacteria; phylum Actinomycetota; class Actinomycetes; order Actinomycetales; family Bifidobacteriaceae; genus Bifidobacterium. Next base: position 820 of record CAVBVU010000141.1, on the reverse strand, counting down.
GTCTGATCTTCTTGCGGGGTCGCCTTGCGGGGGCTCCGCGAGAGGGCTGCGAGATGCGTGTCAAATCGGATGATCCAGAAATAGGTAAAAGGGGAATATATGGCAAAGCAGGCTGGCGCGAACGGTGAACACGTCGTGACCATGCGTGAAGTGGCCAAGGCCGCGGGCGTATCGATCAAAACCGTGTCGAACGTCGTGAACGACTATGAGTTCGTCTCGCAATCCACTCGAGACAAGGTGAACAAGGCCATCGAGGAACTCGGATACACCGTCAACGTGTCCGCGCGCAACCTGCGCACGGGGCAGACGGGCATCATCGGCCTGGCCATTCCGGATCTGCAGATGCCGTATTTCGCGCAGCTATCGTCGCTGGTCATCGAAGAGGCGAAAAAGCTCGGCCTGCGGGTGATCGTGGAACCTACGCTGTATTCGCGCGAAGGTGAGATTGAGGCGTTGCACGGCTCGCAGCAGACCATGATCGACGGCCTGATTTACAGCCCGCTCGAGCTTGACCAGGATGACGTTGACCAGCTGAAGGTGGATTATCCGCTGGTGCTGATCGGCGAACGCATCTTCACCGATACCGTCGACCATATTGCCACCGAAAACGTGGAGGGCGCCAAGCGCGCCACGTCGTACCTGTTGCAGGCCGGTTGCAAGCGTGTGGCCGTGGTGGGCGTGCATCCGGGGGAGAAGGTCGGTTCCGCGGCGCTCCGTTACCGGGGTTACTGTGAGGCGCTGGAGGAGGCCGGTGTGGAATTCGATGAGCGTCTCGTGGTCGAGTCTGGCATGTGGCACCGTAGCGACGGCGTGAGGGCGA
>CAVBVU010000140.1:0-4719 GCA_963598975.1 Anaerovoracaceae bacterium | reverse complement strand
GTGCGATGACGCCCACGACCACCGCGACCGCCACTACGAGTGCGATGATGGCGTAGATCCACTTCTTCGGACCTTTGTTGTTCGGCGATTTGACGCGCGCGTTGAGCGTCGCGTCGGTACTCGCCGTTTCGTTCTTCGTTGCGGTTGCGTCGGCGTTGCCGTACACACCGGAAGATTGAGACATTGTTGCTCCCCTTGGTTTTGTTATTATCGGTTGGCCGCTTGCCGGTCAAGTCGACCACCAGCGTTCGATTCTAGCGGCCCGTATACCCGTCAGACGTATACCCGTCGGATAGTCGCCTGCGATATATACTTGACAAGTTGCCGACAGGATTTACGGAAGGGACGTCCATGGCGCATATTCTCCTCGGGGTCACCGGCAGCATCGCCGCGTTCAAGGCATGCCATCTCGCTTCCGATTGGAGCAAGGCCGGCCATGAGGTACGCGTGGTGATGACCGCCGCAGCACAGCAGTTCGTGACCCCGTTGACGTTCAGCTCGTTGACACATACGCAGACGCGTACAAGCATGTTCACGTCCCATCAGGACGACGGCGATGTCGCCGCACCTCCGTCGAATCCGCTGCATATCAATCATGTGGACGATGCGAAATGGGCGGACGCGCTCGTCATCGCCCCGGCCAGCGCCGACATCATCGCGAAAATCGCATGCGGTATCGCCGACGACCAACTCACCAGCACCGTGCTCGCCTACGGTGACGGTCCAAAAATCCTATGCCCGGCGATGAACGTGCGTATGTACGAGAACGCGGCGATGCAACGCAATCTGGCCGTCTGCCGTGAACTTGGATGGCGCATCGTGGAACCGGAAGCGGGAATGCTCGCCTGCCGCGACGTCGGCAAAGGACGTATGGAGGAGCCGCAGATCATCGAGCAAGCCGTCGAGACCTTGCTCACTGGCGATCTTCCGCTCAGCGGGCTCAACATAATGGTCACCGCCGGGCCGACGCAGGAGCCGCTTGATCCGGTACGCTATCTGACGAATCATTCCACGGGAAAAATGGGATACGCCATAGCGCGCAGGGCATGCGAATTGGGTGCCGACGTGACGCTGGTGTCGGGGCCCGTGTCGTTGAACGAGCCGAACGGCGTCAACACCGTGCACGTGACCACCGCGCAAGACATGTTCGATGCGGTGAGCGAACGCTTCCGCGATATGGACATCACCATCATGGCGGCCGCCGTGGGCGATTTCCGTCCGGCCGGATGCTCGGATGAGAAAATCAAGAAAAACGGGCGGACCAGCATGGAACTGGAGCTCGTGGCCAATCCGGACATTCTGGCATGGGCTGGCCAGAACAAACGCGCCGGTCAGACGCTGTGCGGTTTCGCCATGGAAACGCAGAATCTTGAAGCCAACGCCGCGAAGAAACTCGCTTCCAAGCATTGCGACATGCTCGTGGCCAACAACCTGCATACCGAGGGCGCAGGATTCGGCACCGACACGAACGTGGTCACCATTCTCAAGCCCGGCCCAACATTGGAGGAACCGCTTATCGAGCATTGGAGCAAGATGAGCAAGCAGGATCTGGCCGAACGAATCCTCATGGAACTGTCCGAACTGCGCGGCGGCGCGGCGAATCAAGGAGGCAAGCATGCTGTTGCTCGCGGTTGACATCGGCAACACGAACGTGGTGGTCGGATTCATCGACGACGGAACGACCACCGGCACGTACCGCATCACCACGAAGGCGAACCACACGTCCGACGAATACGGTCTGATGATCATGCAGTTCCTGCGATTGAGCGGCTACGCCCCGGAAGACGTGGACGACGTGATCATCTCCTCCGTGGTGCCGAAAGTCATGCACTCGTTCCGTGCGAGCATGGTGAAATTCCTCAACATCGACCCGATGATCGTGGGACCGGGCATCAAAACCGGTCTCAACATTCGCATCGACAATCCCCAGACCATGGGCTCCGACTGCATCGCCGACTGCGTGGGCGCCTACTACGAGTACGGCGGACCGCTGCTTGTGGCGGATTTCGGCACGGCCTCGACGTTCAATTACGTGACCAAGGACGCGTCGATCATCTGCGGACTGATCACCACCGGCATTCGTACGGGGGCCGCGGCCCTGTGGAACGAAACCGCGCAGCTGCCTGAAGTGGAAATCACCAGGCCGAAGTCGATCGTGGCCAAGAACACGAGGCAGGCTATGCAAGCCGGACTGTATTACAACTTCCTCGGCGGCATCGAACGCACCATCATGCAGTTCAAACGTGAGATCGACGAGGATTTCCGCGTCGTGGCCACCGGCGGACTGGGCCGCGTGTTCATCAACGACACCGATCTGATCGACGTGTACGATCCCGATCTGATTTTCAAGGGAATGCTGCATATTTACAATCGCAATTCCCGCTGATTGTTCATTTCGCGGCGGGTACGTCGGCTCTGACATCGATACCGATGTTTCTGCGTGCGAGACCAGGCATGTCTCACACGCAGGAATAGGTGACGACGACACGATGCGATATCGTTCGCCGGCCTGCCCCAACTCGGGATTACGAGCATATATTCCGGGTTGTGCACAAAAGGGGGCGCCGAAGTCGATTATTCGAATTTTAAAAACCTTGATTTTCCAACGTTTTTAAAAATACGTCGGTGATTGCACTGCACACAAGTCGGCAATTACGCCCGTGTCTCCCACTTGTGGTCGAAGAAAGGGGGTTCAGGACGGTCGGATCTCAGAAAAGACCGGCAGTCTCCGCTTATCGCCGTAGAAAAGGTGGTATGGGATACGTCCGTCCTCGCACCCAGAACCATTATTGAATGGTAAAGCCCTGATTGGCGCCGTATTCCTTGAGATCCTTCTGCCAGAGCGCTATCGCGTTCTTCAGTTTCAACCGGTCGGAGGAAGCCGTATTTTCGATTTTGTCTTCCGTATTGGATTTACTCGACACCTTGCCGCCCGCCGCGATGACATCAAGCCGTTCCTGCTCCTTGACCAGCAGACTCGACCACTTATACGCCTTGCCTACAGTGCTTTCGAAATCGCTTCGCGCATATACTTCGAACGGCAGATACTGGTAGCCCGTCGATACGCTTTCGGCGGCTTTGGAAAGCACCCTATTGTATTCCTGACCTCCAAAATACGGTATTTCAAGCCCTCTGCTGTCGGTCACCGTGGTCTTGCCGAGAAAATCGTAATCGGACAACGTGTTGTTATCCGCGGGGAACGCGCCGCCATCCACGCGTTTTTTGATGCCGTCCGCGTTATGACACACGTATTCCATGAATCGGTAGGATGCTTCCGGTTTGCGGGAACGCTGCAACACCGCCAATGCCGAGCCACCGTTTTCGGACGTGGTGGTCTTGCCATCCTTCGTAGGCATCTGCGCCACACGCCATAATCCGGCCGTTCCGGGCAGATTGGACATCATCAGCGACGGCATCCACGCCCCGGCGAACAGCGAGGCCACCTTCCCCTCGCCCACGACTTCCTTCCACTTGTCGGACCAAGTGTCCGAACCGGTGTACACCAGTCCCTCATCGATCATCTTCTGCCAGAATTCGGTGAAGGAATTCGTTCCGCTGTCTTCGGTAAGGTTGATCGTCACGTTCTTGCCGTCATTGGACACCGAGAACGGACGTCCTCCGGCAAGCCAGATCATGGCGCTGTAGAAACTGGCGTCACCGGAATCGGCGGTGATATACACCCCGATCTCCTTGAGTTTCTTGGCCGCCTCATAATATTCATCCCATGTACGGATCTGCGAGGCGTCGACACCCACCTGTTCGAATACGTCCTCATTGTAGAAGAAGGCCATCGGACCGGAGTCCATGGGAAGTCCATACGCACGGCCGTTGAGCTTCACCGACGCCCACGTGCCCGGTGTGTAGAAATCCTCATAGGCCGACGTGCGGTCGGTGATGTCCACCAACTGGCTGCTGACCGCGTACTGGCGCAGCGCGTAATATTCCAGCTGCACCACGTCGGGAATGCCGTATCCGTCTTGAATGGCGTTGTTGAGCTTGTTGTATCCGCTGGTGTTCTCCCAGACCACGTGGATGTCGGGATTCTCCTTTTCGAAGGCATCGATGACCGACTGCATACTCGGCTCCCACGACCATACGGTGATTTCGGTGCGGGTGTCCTGGCCTGACCCACAGGCCGCGGCGCTCACGGCTATGATGGCGGCACAACATGTGGCAATCAGTCGTCTCACCAGTTTCAGACTCACACCCACTCCCCTCGTTCCGCGCTATGGCGCTCATTCACAATACGTCTCGAGTGTACGTCAGATGGTCGAAACCAACCTGAGGATACCGAGGTTCATCAAAAAAGAGGCCGTTGGAGATTCAGCAAAATCCGAATCCCCAACGGCCATCTCCGTTTTCGTATGGTCTACATTACTTTTTGAGCACGATCACGCCATTGGGCCGCACCATCACCTTACCGTTATCCGCATCGGCAAAAGAGGAGACAACCGGCAAACCGTCTTCTGTGGTTTCAATTACCGCATGCGTGCGATTGAACAGGAATACGAACGTATGCTCGCCATCCGTGCGTTCGACACGCAGCAAGTCCGGATTGCCCGCTTCCGAAACCTCCACTTCCAGCGACGAGAGTATCGTCGGCAGGCTCTTTGCGATGCCGTCACGCCCCAGACGGGCCCCGACATACACTGTGCGCCCCTCACCGTACGCATTGCCGACGATCGCGGGACGTCCGTCCATTCCCGTCCATGGATTATC
>CAVBVU010000139.1:0-4781 GCA_963598975.1 Anaerovoracaceae bacterium | reverse complement strand
GTCTATTACTTCTCCGCTTACGCGCAGCTTCTGGAACAGCAGGTCATCAATGTCGGCGACGAAGTCGAGTTTGTGGTGCCTACGGGCAATTTCGGCGATATCCTCGCCGGCTATTACGCGAAGCTGCTGGGCCTGCCGGTCAAGCATCTGGTGGTCGCCTCCGACAAGAACAACGTGCTGTTCGATTTCCTGACCTCCGGCACGTACAACCGTCAGCGTCCGTTCTTCCAGACCATCTCCCCCTCGATGGACATTCTCATCTCCTCCAATCTTGAGCGCATGCTGTACTACATGTCCGACAAGGACACGCGCCTGATCTCCATGCTGATGAACGATCTGAACCAATGGGGCACCTATGAGGTTCCGGAACAGATGCTCGCGAAGATTCGTTCGATTTTCGGCACCGGTTGGGCCGATGAAGACCAGGTTCGCGAAATGATCGCGGATTGCTGGAACAAGAACCATTACGTGATCGACCCGCACACCGCCTGCGGCTATTACGTGATGCAGCAGATGCCGCGCGATCCGCTCACCCCGCGCGTGCTGCTTTCGACGGCAAGTCCGTACAAGTTCCCGCGCGTGGTCAACGAATCCTTGGGCATCGACGCCACTGGCACCGATTTCGAATGCATGGACGCCCTTGCCGCCGCGACCGGCACCACCGCCCCCGCCGCGCTGCGAGGACTCGAAACCGCCGAAGTGCGTTTCGACAACGTCGTTGAGATCGACGGTATGGAAGATTTCGTCGAGCAGGCCGCGAAGTCTCTGTGATCGCGAAACGCTGACCGAGAGAACCCTCAGGTTTTCATGAAAAATCGTCCGCCCTGATGCACCGGGGCGGACGATTTTTCATTGGTACTGCTACTGTTGCGTTTTCGGGAGGCGAGGCATGACGTATGTGGAAACGCATAATGCGACGAAAAAGGACCGACTGATAACCCGCGATGTCGCATTGGTAATGACGGCGACATTCTTCTTCATGACCAGCAATATGGTGGTGACGCCGATCATCGCGGGATATGGCGAATCCTTGGGAGCCGCCGGAACGTTGATGGGCACTATCGCGGGCGCGATGAGTTTCGTATCGTTGTTCTGCCGGCCGATTGCCGGCAATCTATCGGATCTGGTCAGCAAACGACTCTTGGTGGCCTCCGGAACATTGCTGTACATAATCGCTGGCGTCATGTATTGCACCGCGCAATCTACCGGCATGCTGATAGCGGCTCGTATGATCAACGGACTCGGTTTCGCATGCGGCACGGTATGTCTTGCCACGTGGGTGTCGTTGCTGCTGCCGATCCGTCATATGGGTGCGGGCATGGGCCTGTACGGCATTGTCAATGCGGTTTCCATAGCGGTCGGCCCGGCGCTCGGTATTCGCCTGCACACGCTTATCGGGTATCGGCGCACGTTCATAGTAGCGCTCGCGCTCAACATATGCACATTCGTAATTGTTCTGCTGGTCAAAAACGGCGGCGCTCCGGCGCGTACACGCAACAGCATTCAGGGATTGCCGCGCCGTGGTGAGGGAAGGATTTCACTGCGCGATGTACGCCACCGTCTGCATCTGAACAATCTGGTGGAGCCACGCGCCGTGCCGTTGGCGATGGTGTTCATGATGTTCGCCATATCTTACTTCGCGAACCAGTCGTTCATCGTGGACTACATCAAAACCCGCAATCTTACGGTGTCATCCGAATTGTTCTTCGTGTTCTACGCAGTGGCCCTGCTGATCATGCGTATCACGTTGAAGGATCTCTTCGACTCCAAGGGTTTCAGATTCTGGCTGGTCGTCTGTTCGATTGCGATTCTCGTGATGTTGGCGCTGCTGACGTTTATGACGAATAACTGGTATCTGTTTGGCGCCGGCGTGGCGATGGCCGCCGGTTACGGTCTGATGAGTTCGGTGACGCAGTCTCAGGCCGTGGTGATCGCCGGGCGTGCACGCAGCGGGTTGGCCAACAGCACCTACTACATGGGTATCGATCTGGGCATGACGCTGGGGCCGATACTGGCGGGTTTCTTCTACTCGCATATGCCGATCGCATGGTTCTATCCGATGTTCATGTTGACCATGCCTGCCGCATGGATCATCTATCTGGCGTTCGTCAGGCTCATCCACTCCGTCGGTCATACAGATATATGACGGTGCCTTCTCCCCGCATCGAAAGGCACCGTCGTGCTAATGACGCGGCTTCGGCTTTTCATGCACCTTCACCGTGACATAGTCCGATACGACCTTCCAGACGGTGACGCTGCGGACCTGCTGGTCGGTGAATTCAACGTGCTCCATGCCTGCCTGCTGCTTCATCAGCAGTCCGAGCGCGGTGCGGGATTCCTCCAGGTCATCAACGATGGACGCGACGCCGTTACCAACCACCGATTTGAAGGCCTCTCCCCAATTGCACAACGTACGTCCCTCTACCACCTCGCAGTCGGTTTCCATTTCGAATGCTACCGGCAGCGCATTGTTCGCCGCTTTGATGGCGTCCACTTTCCGGCCGATCGGTGCGCTATGGAAATAGAACGTCGGCTTGGCAGCGTTCTCGACGATTTCAGTCGTAAAACCGAAGTTCATCGGCACTATGGTTAGGCCTTCCGCATCCGTATAGGCGATGCGGATGATTGCGCAGGCTTCGATGATTGCCATGACCTGCGCCGGATCGGTCACTTCGCGATCCGCACGACGCATCATGCGATGCTCCCCTGCGATTGTCCGTTCGTCGTTGCGCCGTGCCGTCATGCCAGCAATCCTTTCTTTCCGGTTCAGCATAGGAATCTTCGTTCATAACTATTGCACAGCCGTTACGGAGAAGTCACTGGTCCGCATGTCTTATAACAGCAACGTTTTCAACGTCAAGTTTCGGAGTGCGCTGCCGGGCGGCCTGATTCCACCCCGCCTTGTCTCCGATCGTATGCACTGCCTGTAAAACATTGGTGTTAATGGTGGAGTTATACAGTCACGAACTGTTATATATAACACCTTTACTGTTGTGTATAACAGCATAACAGTAACCGTTCTGTAATAGTGTCATGCATATCAATTATGCACTGTTTACTATTCTATATAACAGTAGAACAGTGCTCTATACTGCATACAGACACAAGGAGGCGCACAAATGAGACTGGAAATTTCACAGACATCAAAAGAACCGATGTATGAGCAAATCAAGAATCAAATCCGTTCGGCGATTCGTTCAGGAGAACTCGCGGCAGGAGAACCACTCCCCTCGCTTCGTGAACTTTCCAAGCAGTTGCATGTCAGCGTGCTCACCATCAATAAGGCATACAACGAGTTGGCGGAGGAAGGCCTTGTGAGCAATATGCAAGGCAAAGGCACTTTCGTTATGAGCAATGGCAATGAACGAATCAAAGAGCATTCCAACGAGCTCATCATGCAGCTGCTTCGGCAGAGTGTTCACGAAGCCAAGATTGCAGACATTGAATTGATCGATCTTCTTGAAATGTTTGAAAAAGCCTATAGAGAGCAGTCGGAATGAAAAATTCAAATTCTTTTCAAAATGATGCATACTGATTGAAAGGTCTGAAATATTTCAAACTTTCATTTCAAAAAGAGTGCGGCAACATTTCAATTACAGCTGCTGCGGAGCATCCCGAAAATCAAACATGATGCCATCGGCGAACTCGCAGATTTCAGGCCAGTCGGCATCCGATGAATCGTCATGCATGGCCCACACATTCATACCGACGGACTTCGCGGACTTCATGCCAATCAGCAGATCTTCGAAAACCGTGCAGTCGGACGGATTCACTCCCAAACGTGACGCCGCGAGCAAATACACATCCGGCCTGTCCTTGCCTACGTCGCCTGCATCATCGACGCTGACCACACAATCGAAATAATCAAAAATGCCGACATGCTTCATCGCGGGTTCACGCAACGTAGGTGGCAACGACGTGGCGACCGCCATCTTCGCTCCACTCATTTTGAGCGACTCCAGATATTCGCGCGCGAATGGTTTGGACTCCACCACCGTGGAATACATGGTGCGGGCCATCTCGTCCCACTCCTCCATCAACTGTTCGGGAGTATCGGGAAGATCAAACCTCGCAATCGTATATTCCGCGATCTGCCTGAACTGCATGGCCGCAACCTTGGCCATATAATCATCCGGAACATCGAAACCACGACGAGACAGAAAATCAATATCGACCTGATCCCACACACCCATGGAATCAAGAAGCGTGCCATCAAGATCGAAAATGGCTGCCTTCCCCTGATTCGGCTTCCGCTCCATAATCGTCTCCTTATTATTAATTATCCCGTCATCAATTTCGTAGCAGACTAGTCCAACACCGACGACTTGAGCAACTCCTGCGCGTGATCGAGAGACGCGTCGCTTTCACTTCCGGAAAGCATACGTGCGATTTCATGCACTCGTGCATCACCACCCACCTGTTTGATCGCCGTCGCGATCGATCCGTCGTCCGCTTGGTATTTCGAAACGACATACTGTTCATCCGCCCAAGATGCGACCTGTGGTAAATGCGTAACCACTATGACCTGCGCAGATTGCGCAAGCTTCGCCAGGCGTGCGCCCAGTTCAACCGCGGCCTTGCCTCCGACGCCCGCATCGACCTCGTCGAAGATGAACGTCATCGGCGGAACGGTTCCACCAGCCACGACATGCTTTTCGGCGGCGACAAGTTCAAGCGCAAGCATCAGACGACTCAATTCACCACCCGAAGCGCTTTTACCCATCGGCAATTGCGGTGAACCGGGAAAAGGCGTGAACAGAAACTCAATATCATCCATGCCG
>CAVBVU010000138.1:0-4805 GCA_963598975.1 Anaerovoracaceae bacterium | reverse complement strand
GACGGAAACAGAACCTAATACGTCGGTACGGGAATACCAGACAGGCCGCACCATCCCCGCACCGACGCAGACAGCGGATATACTTCTAGTTACATGCACGAGCGGCTTTGAGATTGTTTTCCGCCTCGGGGTACGGCCACCCCTCCACTTCCTGCGCCGAACGCTCGGAGATGACGGACTGATCAGCGGCTGACTGCGACTGTAACACAACCGGCACGGTCACCACCCCCAATCCCGACAACACCAACAAGACGGATACGAACGACAGCACATGCCTCTTTCGAAGCGCTCTGCAGTGAGCAGTCCAGGCCTGTCCGATTTCCTCCAGTCCGAGAATTTCGTCCCAGGTTCGATCGGAGACACCTGCTTTCATCGTCCGGCCTTCCTCCAGGCATCGATTCCGCTTCGCTAGACTTCAATCTATCACCCAAAAAATAAGGGTGAATTTTCAAGCAAATCGCATTCTCCCCTTCTATAAGGGGGTAATACAAAACATCCCCGCAGAATATGCGGAATTTACCACACCCGTGCGTATTTCCCGACGAACCATATTCCGACACGCCAATTGAGCCGACGCCGCTTCCGGACGCAACCGCGCATACATCCTATCCACACGTCCTATCCACACACCCCGCCCGCGCAGCCCACGCACGCAACCCACCCACGCACAAAACCATCATTTGCATTCAAGTCGGCTTGAACATATACCGTAAATCCCGACACATTATTACAACGATGAAAATCGTCAGCAAAGGAGCAACCGTGCAATATCGCAATGTCGGCAAGGCCGGTATCAAAGTATCCGAAATCGCGCTCGGCAGCTGGATGACCCGGCTGGAAGACGCCGAAGCGACCGAAAACGCCATGGCAATCGCCAGAAAAGCCTTCGATTCCGGCGTGAACTTCTTCGACTGCGCCGACGCATATTCCGGCGGTGACGCGGAAGTGTTCCTCGGCCGCTTCATCAAAGACATTCCACGAGAGGAAACCGTCATCTCCTCCAAAGTGTTCTTCCCGACCGGCAAGTCCGCGAACGGCTATGGCCTGAGCCGCAAGCACATCCTCAACAACTGCGAGCGCTCCCTGAAAAACCTCGGCACCGACTACATCGACCTGTACTACTGCCACCGCTTCGATCCGACCACGCCCATGGAGGAGACTCTGCAGGCGTTGAGCGATCTGGTGGACCAGGGCAAGATCCTGTATTACGGCGTGAGCGAGGAGTGGAGCGCGGCACGCATCGAACGCGCCGAACGCATCATTTCGGAGCGTGGACTGCATCCGTTGACGGTGGTGCAGCCGCAGTACAACATGATCGATCGTTATATCGAGCATGAGATTGTGGACACCTGCGATTATTACGGCATCGGCATCACGCCGTTCTCTCCGCTTGCGCAGGGTCTGCTGACCGGCAAGTATCGTAAGGGGGAGTCGATTCCGGCCGGCTCGCGTGCCACTTGGCAGGCCGACCATCAGATCAACGATCTGCTGACCGACGAGAATCTCGGCAAAGTGGAGGATCTGCTGAAAGTGGCCGATGGCCTCGGTGTGAAGATGCCGACGCTTGCGTTGGCTTGGATTCTGCGACTTCCCGTCATCAGCTCGGTGATTGTCGGCGCTTCCTGTCCGTCGCAGCTTGATTCGAGTCTGGCTGCGGCCGGCATGGAACTTCCGGCGGACGCATTGGCCGAAATCGACCGGATTCTCGGTTTCGAACGATTCGAACGTCATGTCGGCTGAAAGGGCGGGTTCGCTGCTTCCACATTTTGCTTCCGTATTTTGTCTCCGCATTTTGTCTCCGCATTTTGTCTCCGCATTTCCCGGGGTGCTGGGACAATAGTCAACTATGGCATTGAAAAAAGGACCGACCAAGGGGTCGGGTGGAAAGCATCGTAATTCGTTGAAGGGCAAGGGCCCCACTCCCAAGGCCGAGGATCGCGTTTACCACAAGGCATACAGGGAAAAGAAGGTGGCGGAACGCCGCAAGATGGCCGATCCGCGATTGGCGGCACGTCGTCGCGCGGCGAAGTTCACTTCGGACTCCGATGATCTGGTCATCGGTCGCAATGCAGTGCTCGAAGCGCTGCGCTGCGGTGTTCCGGCGTCCACGCTGTATATCGCGGCACGTATCGAGCATGATGATCGTACGCGTGAAATCGTGCGTCTTGCCGGCATCCATGGTTTGAACCTTCTGGAAGCCGATCGTCTTGAGATGGACCGTATCGCACGTTCGTCCAATCATCAGGGCGTGGTCATGAAGGCCCAGCCGTTCCAGTATTCCTCGCTGGCCGAGCTTGTGGAGCGTGCCGACAAGAAGTCGCGTGCCATGGAAGCCGCGAATTCCAAGGCCGCGCGCATCGCCGCCCGACCGCTGTTCATCGCTTTGGATGGCGTCACCGATCCGCAGAATCTCGGCGCGGTCATTCGTTCCGCGGCCGCATTCGGCGCGAACGGCGTGATTCTGCCGGAACGTCGTTCCGCTTCGGTCACGGCCGCCGCTTGGAAGGTGTCCGCAGGAGCCGCGGCGCACATGCCGGTCGCCCGCGTGGTAAATCTGACCAAGGCGATCGAAAGTCTGAAGGAACGCGGCTATTACAGCATCGGCCTTGACGGCGGCGGCGACGCGCTCGTCGGCGAGACCGGTTTCGAAACCGACCCGCTGATCGTGGTACTCGGCTCGGAAGGTAACGGTCTGAGCCGTCTTGTACGCGAGGCTTGCGATTCCATTGCCGGCATTCCGATGTCTAATATGGTCGAATCGCTGAACGCATCCGTGGCGGCCGGCATCACGCTGTATGCCGTGGCGCGCGCCCGTCGCGAAGCGTCGGCCAACTAAGTCGATTTGATTGATCGGCCGGCCAATTCAGCCGAATCAGCTCGGCCGGCCGGATTGATTTACCGGCTGAATCAATCGAATCGACTTGATCAACTCGGTCGACTCGATTGATCGACTCGATTGATCGGATTAGCCGATTTGGATTGATTTACCGGATCGGCCGGATTCGCATCAGCCGAATCGATTGGCTTAATCGATCGGCTGATATAAACAGTGATATAAAAAGAACGCCTGTGAAACAGGTTGTGAAAACTCCTTAAACCGTTTTCATAGCCCGTTCCACAGGCGTTTTTCGCAATGTCGGTCAACGTCAGCCGTCGTTGCATCGGCTGACGTTGCATCAACTGACGTCGATATCAGCCAGCGTCAGTGACTCCACACGGCCGCATCCGGATCATCGTCAGGATTGTAACCGTCATCGAAATCACCGTACGTGTACTCGTCGTCGATAACGCCGGAATCCGCTTCCGCATTCAGCGCATCCACGTCCTTCTGCTCAAGCTTGTACTGAGGCAACACCTTCTCGATGTAGCTCTGCACCGCTTCGCCCATCGGCACGTCATGGCCCGCCTTCTCAGCCAGGAACCAGCGATGGTCGAGCACTTCGTGGAAGAACTGCGCCTGTTCGATCTGCGAACGGTATTCGCGAGGAATCATGCGCACGGCCGGCTCGAACACTTCACGCATCCAGTCGGTCGCCACGATTTCGAGATCTTCACCGTCACGCCATGTGGATGCACGGTAGGCATCCAGGTCGTTGAGCAGTCGACGCGCCTGATTTTCCTGCACGTCAAGTCCGGTAAGACGCAGCAGCTTGCGATTCGCGTATCCGGCATCCACCACACGCGGACGCACCAGCACACGCTTGCCGTCGGCTGCGGTCTTCATTTCCAGCTCGTCCACGTCGAATCCCAGCTCGTTGAGCTTGTTGACGCGCTTTTCGATCTTCCACATCTCGTCCGGGCCGAAATCGTCGGTGTCGGTCAGGGCGCTCCACAGCGAATGGTAGCGGTCCACAAGACGATTGCCGATCTCGATCTCATCCACGTCGCTCGGCAGAAGAGCGCCGGAGGAAAGATCCATCAATTCGCCGATGATGTTCGTACGGGCCAGATCAACATCGTATTCGCGCTGGCCTTGGGTCAGGTTCACCTGCAGATCACCGGTTTCCGCATCCACCAGGAAGGCGGAGAACGCGTCGGCATCACGCAGGAACAGCACGTTCGACAGCGACACGTCACCCCAGTAGAAACCGGCGAGATGCAGACGCACCATCAGTACGGCCAATGCGTCGATTAGTCGTTCAGCGGTATCAGGACGAAGGTTGCGTGCGAACAGTGCGCGATACGGCAGGGAGAACTTCAGATGCTTGGTTACCAGAATGGCTTCCAGCGGCTCGCCTTCGCGATTATGGCGACCGGTGACCACGGCAATCGGCTGCACCGTGGGCAGTTCCAGCTTCTGCAGTCGACGTAGCAGCTCATATTCTCGTTCGGCGACGTTACGGGTGATTTCCTTCATTGCGTAAACGTCATCACCCACGTGCACGAAACGCACCACGTGCCTGGATATGCCTCGCGGAAGGTTGGCAAGAAGATCTTCAGGCCATGTTGCCAACGGCTTTTCCCAAGGCAGGGTAAACATCTTCGGATTCGAACTCGCTGCGGTAATCTTCAATGCGCGCGGTTCTGCGGATTGCGCGGCCGGGTCCTCGGCCTTCACGGAAGTGGCTTTCAGCACACGAGGATCCATTTGGGGCAGTTCAATAGATTCCATACCTCAACAATCTACCCGCTGACCTACCCCGTATCGTAGGTTTTCTCATCCGGCTACATCATTCCCGAACACTTTGTTCCACAGGCCGACCGCATCCCGACCGGCCCACACCACGTCGCCATTCCGCCGCCATTCCGCCGCGCCTTGCTGCCGTTTCGTTACGTTTTCTTCAAGACAAGCCGACGGATATGCA
>CAVBVU010000137.1:0-4830 GCA_963598975.1 Anaerovoracaceae bacterium | reverse complement strand
GTGGACCGGGCGGAAGCTCACGCGTTGCACCGACTGCTGGTGGAAGCTCATGCTGGTGTTTCTGATCGGCTGGCTATGGGTGCCCACAACGCTTCTGGCCGCATTCGGCGCCGATATTCGATCGCAGATCCGCGAATTCAGCTGGGCGTGGAACCAGTGGACCGGGCTCAAGCAGCCGTACATCGGTTTCTTCTCGTTCGTGCCGATGGATATCTATCCGACGGCCCACTACCTGTGGCCTGACAATCCGACTTATCTGACCGATCAGCATAATGTGGTGCTGACCGTCTTCTACGGCGCGGTTGCGGCGATTTCCAGAGGGCTCACCGGCTCCAACGATGCTGGAATCGTGGTGTTGGCCGCCCTGCAGTGGCTGTTCGCCGCGTTCTGCTGCGCGGCGACCGCGAACCGGTTCTTCAACCTGCCTTGGCGCAGACTTGGCGTGGGAACGTTCGACTTCTCGCATCCGGAACGTCACGACTGCTGGAACATGCGCGATTTCACCCGCCCCGAGGCCGGCGTCGTGGCCCGCCCGTCCCGCCTGCGCGCGGGGGCGAAAACCCGATTCTGCATACTCCTGTTCTTCCTGGCGTGCCCGCTGGCGGTGTTCTCCACGATCTCGCTGACCAAATCGCCGCTGTTCGCGTTCTCCTTCGTATGGTGGTTCGGCGTTTGGTATGAACTGCACATGACCCACATCACGGCGCTGCCGACCATCAACGGCAAACCCACGAGACTGCGCATGCGCTCCCACATGGCGTTGCTCATCTCCAGCTGCATGATGCTGATCAGCGCGAAATACGCGTGGTACATCATCGCATTCGCGGCGATCATCGCACTGCTGAACGATCGCAAACGTTGGAAAACCTACGTTGTCGCACTGCTGTTGCCGACGCTGCTCATTCATGGCGGCATCGTGTTCCTCACGAATTCCGGAGCGATCATCAGCGGAGATCCGATCGAAAGCCGAGGCATCCAGCTACAGCAGATAGCACGAGTCGCCAAATACAATCCGCAAGGCATCTCGCAAAGCGCGGCGGAGAAACTCGAGCCGATCTTCAACCTCGATCAGATGGCCGAAGCGTACTATCGGCAGGATGCCGACCCGGTGAAATCCTCCGGAATCCAAGCCAAGAAGGTGAGCTACAAGTGGCGCACCGTCACGCAGGAAGACATGAAGAACTTCAACGAGGCGTGGCTTGAAATAGTCAAAGACAATCCGGTGATCGCATTGGACGCGTTCTTCGCGGAATGCTTCGGCTACTTCAACGTCACCGATCTGCCGTACGTATCGATGGACTACTACGTGAACAACGATTACGTGCAGTCCGACAACGAATGGATAGGACGATACAACCACGATTGGCGTGATGCGGTCGCCGGTTTCGCCAAAGGATGGGGCAACATTCCTGTGATCGGCTGGGTGGCCCACGGGAACCTGTACGTCACGTTGACGCTGCTGATCGGCGCCGCGGAAGTGGTGTTGCGGCGGTGGCGCTCGCTGTCGTGGCATTTGACGTTGTTGCTGCTCATGGGCGTGATGATCACGGCTCCGGCCAACAATTTCGAGCGTCACATGCTGCCGGTCGCGTTCGTGTTCGGTTTCCTGTGTCTGCAGTTCGTGCGTGAGTCGCGTGCGCAGAGGCGTCTTGCGGCCGGTGCCGCCACGTCGTGACGGTGTGCGATTGCGCAGATGGAGGCTTTGCTGATATGAACGCTGCCGATACGAATGCTGCCGATGCGAATCGCGCCGATGCGAACGTGCCGTATGAGGATTCCTTGGCGCGATTTTCGTTGGACGAGGGTTCTTTGACGGACAGGGACTTCTTGCCGGACCTTTCGTCGGATTCCTCGGAAGATACAGGTTTATTGGATTCGCAATGTGAGTTGCCGCTCACTTGCGCGGTTGCGGATACGGTGATCGCCTTGGCGTCGGTCGATTCCACGAACACCTTTGCCGCCGATTTGGTGCGTTCGGGCGGATTCCCCGCGGATGGCGACTTCCGGAACGACTTCTTCGCCGTAGTGTGCGCCGATACGCAGACTGCAGGGCGAGGCCGGCTCGACCATACGTGGGACAGCAGCGCGGGGGAGTCGTTCATCGTCAGTTTCGTCGCGTCCGTGCCGGTTGCGATCGTGCGCGACCCGTCCGTGTGCGGATGGTTGCAGATGAGTGCCGGATTGGCCGTACTGGACGCGATCCGCGAGACCTGTCCGAATCGGCGTGCCGAACCGCAATTGAAATGGCCGAATGATGTTTTCGCCGACGGTAGGAAATTCGGCGGCATCCTTGCCGAGATGGTGCCAATCGCCGATTGCGACGACCGTGTTGCGATCGTGTTCGGCGTCGGCTTGAATCTTGCCGTTCCGGCGGAACGTCTGCCTACGGAACAGGCGATTTCCCTGCACATGTTCGCCGATGGCCTGCCGGATTTCGCCGTGCTGCGGGATATGCTGGCTTCCCGAATCGTACGGAAGCTGCGATGCCGTCTGCGATTCCTGGAGGAGGACCCGATATCGGGCGCGCGACGCTGCCTGGATGAGATGGGCGAGGTCTGCTGGACGATCGGCAAAACATGCGAAGCCCATTTCGCCGACGGCACGACCCTTCGTGGAAGGGCCGTACGTATCAATCCCGACGCATCGCTCACCATCGAAGATCGGCAGGGCGTGGCCCATCAGGTCACCACGGCGGACGTCGGCGTGCTCGCGAACTGATTTCCCGAATCGAAGGCGGCGGACCGTGGGTACGGGGCCGTGGAATGCGTTATTTGCCCAGTACCGCGACCGTCGTGGATGCGACCATCGCCTTGATCATGTCCGCGCCGACGAATCCCATGGACGCCACGGCGACCGTGGAAACGGGGACGCCGGTGATCGCGGACTGCACGGCGAAGCCGAGCGCGTAATCGATCGCGACGCAGCCGACGAACGCGGCCGCCAGATAGCGCAGAGCGGTCAACGCGCCGCTGGCGATCGAATCGGTGCGCGGCTTGCCTTTGAGCAGTGAGGTGACGATTGCGGCCGGCAGGAATCCGAACAGGAACCCCGCGCTGGGGCCGACCAGCGAAAGCGTGGATCCGCCGCCCGCGAATACGGGAAGTCCCGCGGCTCCGGCGCTCAGATAGATGATGATGGCCGCGCCGGCCTGCTGCCAGGGGAGCGTCAGCGCGGCGAGCATGACCACGAAGGTCTGCAGAGTGATGGGAACGGGAGTGCCGGGAATCGGCACCGCTCCGGCCGCGGCTGCGGCCCACAGCAGCACGGCGAACAGTACGGGCTTGGCGATGTTGCCGAGGGCGTGCTTCGGGAGTCGGTTCAGCGTGTGCTTCAGGGAGATCGTGGCTTGACGCATGGGAATGCTCCTTGCGGATGTTGGACTTTGGAAATATTGGACTGTCGAGATGTGGAATACCGGGGTCGACGGCAATGGAGGCCAGGCCGGTATGCGCATGTTCGGTCATATCGTAGGACTCCGCCTTTGCCGTGGTGTTTGTGGGGCTTTACAAAAAGATTGCGTCACTTTTGTGGAAAACGACTGTTCATCGTTGCGCAAAAAGCGGCAAAGTTGACGGTATGGCTAAAAATGTCAACAAACTTCTGGTGGCGAATCGCGGCGAAATCGCACTTCGCGTGGTGCGTACCGCCCGCGAAATGGGAATTCCCACGGTCGCGGTGTATTCGGAGCAGGACCGTCATGCGCAATACGTGCGCATGGCCGACGAAGCGTACCTGCTATCGGGAGACACCTACAAAGACACCTACCTGAACGAGGAGCTGCTGCTCGGCATATTGAAGCGAAGCGGCGCCGACGCGGTGCATCCCGGCTATGGTTTCCTCTCGGAAGCGGCATCCTTCGCGCAGGGCGTGCTCGATGCCGGCGCCGTATGGGTGGGGCCAAGTCCGAAGGCCCTTATGGATCTGGGAGACAAGATCACGGCCCGACGCGTGGCTACCTTCGCCAAAGTGCCGCCGGTGCCGGGAATCTCGCAGTCGATCTCCGACATGCGTCTGCTGCTCGATTTCGCACACACGCACGGCTATCCGCTGATGCTCAAGCGCACCGACGGCGGTGGCGGCCGGGGCATCACGCTGGTGCGCAACGATGACGAACTGCGCGGATTCCACATGAGCCACGATGCGTTGCAGGGCGGGGACCTCGACGAATACTTCGTGGAGCGGTTCATCGACAAGGGCCGGCATGTCGAAACGCAGTGCGGACGCGATTCGCACGGCAACTTCACCGTGTACTCCACACGCGACTGCTCCGTTCAGCGCCGCAACCAGAAGCTGGTCGAGGAGGCTCCCGCGCCGTTCCTTTCGGACGATACGCTCGGCATGCTGGAACGTTATTCGCGCAGCCTGTTCGAAGCGGTCGATTACGTGGGATTGGGCACCTGCGAATTCATGGTGACCGAACAGGGCAAAGTGTACTTTTTGGAAGTCAACCCGCGACTGCAGGTGGAGCACACCGTCAGCGAGGAAGTGTGCGGCGTGGACCTGGTACGCGAACAGCTGCGGATAGCCGACGGCGGCGAATTGACCGTCGACCACCCGCTGCGTGGACACAGTTTCGAACTGCGATTGACCTGCGAGGATCCGTCGAAGAACCTGACGCCGAGCTCCGGCACGCTCACGGCGCTTGAATGGCCGTCCGGACCGGGAATCCGCGTGGATTCCGGCGTGGTCGAGGGAGACACCATCTCGCCGAAATTCGATTCCATGATGGGCAAGCTCATCGTCACGGCGTCGAACCGCGCCGATGCGGTCGCCCGCGTGCGCCGCGCACTCGGGGAACTCAAGGTCGAAGGCGTGCCGACTCCGGCGGAA
>CAVBVU010000136.1:0-4852 GCA_963598975.1 Anaerovoracaceae bacterium | reverse complement strand
GAGCAGGATACCGTTGGTGATGGTGCCCATGGCGAACTCACGCACGCCGAAGTGCAGCTGACGACCGTACTTGTTGCAGTTCGGCCACTGAACGGTCGCGCACTCTTCCGGAGCGAAGGTGGCAGCGCCCTTGAGGTCGGTCTTGTTGGAGCCGCCAAGATCGGCGGAACCGCCCCAGAGCTCAGGCATGACGGCTGCGATGGCGTTCAGCACGGAGCCGGAAGCGCCACGGGTCGCGACGCCCTTGCCGACTTCGAAGGTGGCCTCAAGGTCATCGATGGCCTTGTCGAAACCTTCCGGAAGCTCGCCGGCCTTGATGCGGTCATACAGAGCGGCCTTGTCCGGGTTGGCGTTGCGCCAGGCGTTGTACTTCTCGTCCCATTCCTTGTGGGCTTCGAGACCACGGTCCGCAACCTTGCGTGCGTGGGCCAGAGCCTCTTCGTCAACGTGGAAGGACTCTTCCGGATCGTAGCCGAGCAATTCCTTGAGGCCGGCAACGGCCTCGGCGCCCAGCTTGGAGCCGTGGGAGGACGGGTCGTTGGTCTTGCCCGGGGTCGGCCAAGCGATCAGAGTGTCGACCTTGATGAGCTTCGGCTGGTTCGGTGCGGCGGCCTGAGCCTTGGAGATGGTCTCGGCCAAGCCTTCGACGTCCTCCTTGTAGGAGCCGTCGGCCTGGATGAAGCTGAACTCGTCGGTGTACCAACCATAAGCCTGGAAGCGCTTGAGCACATCCTCGGCCAGCACCAGGTTGGTGTCGCCTTCGATCTGGATGCGGTTCGCATCGAAGATCACGGTCAGGTTGCCGAGCTGCTGGTTGGCGGCGAGGGATGCGGCTTCGCCGGAGATGCCCTCTTCGATGTCGCCTTCACCGCAGATGACCCAGATGTTGTGGTCGAACGGGGACTCGCCTTCCGGAGCTTCCGGATCGAGCAGGCCGCGCTCGAAACGCTGGCCGTAGGCGAAACCAATTGCGGAGGCGAAGCCCTGGCCCAGCGGGCCGGTGGTCATTTCGATGCCCGGGGTCAGGCCGTATTCCGGGTGGCCCGGGGTGCGGGTGTCCGCGCCGCCACGGAAGTTCTTCAGATCATCCAGGGTCAGGCCGTAGCCGGAGAAGTACAGCTGAACGTACTGGGTGAGGGAAGCGTGTCCGCCGGAAAGGATGAAGCGGTCGCGACCTTCCCACTTGGGATCGTTCGGATCATGCTTGATGAAGTGCTGATACAGGGTATAGGCGATGGGGGCCAGGGAAACGGGGGAACCCGGGTGGCCGTGGCCTGCACGCTCAACCGCGTCGGCCGAAAGGACCTTGGCCATCTTGATGGCGCGCTCGTCCAGTTCGGTCTCCTTGAATTCGGTCATGGATTACTTTCCTTCCAATTGGTCGGGCCGCGTATCCGGCTTGTGCCGAGCGCTCGACGCCCTCACATTGCGTTTTCCATAGTAGCGATGCGAGGTGACGTTGACGTGAAATTTTGGCGTGTTTTGGTAGTTTGTGTTCTGTTAACGCTCACAGTTAACATTCGCGTGCGGTTATCGTGTTCGATTGACGGTATGCCGAGCGTTTTGTGATTCTTCGCGTTTCGTGAAACGGCCGGGTCGTCGGCTTGTATTTCTTTGCCATGTCGGATGGCATGCCTTCTCCTGGAGCGAACATTTAGCACTCGGTGGTTCTGAGTGCTAATACAATGTAAGGGCGAATTCAAAAAAGGGCCATGCAAAATCGATATGGGTTCCCGACAACAGGACAGTTCCGTCTTGCCATCTGCGAGCCATATATGCAGCAACGTAAAGGAGGCGCGCATGACGCAGTCGAGACGCATGCTGGTGCTGCGTGCCGTCGTCGAGGATTACATCCGTTCACAGGAACCGGTCGGATCCACCACATTGATTAAAGACCACGACTTGGGTGTAAGCTCCGCGACCATTCGCAACGACATGGCCGCGCTGGAAGACGAGGGATACCTTATCCAGCCCCACACTTCCGCCGGTCGAATCCCCACGGAGAAGGGCTATCGATATTTTGTGGACCGCTTGGCCACGGTAATGCCGATGTCGCAGGCGCAGCGCCGCGGCATCAACAATTTTCTATCCGGGTCTGTCAATCTGCAGGACACACTGCAGAGGGCTGCGCGGCTTTTGTCGCAGATCACGGGACAGGTGGCGGTAGTCGCAGCCCCTTCGCTCTCGAAGTCGACGCTGCGCCATATAGAGGTGATTCCGGTATCCGTCAACGCGCTTCTCGCCGTCGCGATCACCGATACGGGACGTGTGGCACAGCACATTCTCAACGTCGTGGAACTTCCGGATGCCGCGGTTCTTTCCCGCATGACGGACGAGATCAACACGAAATCATGCGGAGAGCCGTTGACCCGTGCCGCGGAACAGATACGGCAGTTGTCTGTGCGTAAGGAATATTCATCCATCAGTTCCCTTGCCGAGAACCTCGCCGGGGCGCTCGACGGCATGGCCGACGACGAGCGGGCGAGTGAACTGTATATGGCGGGAACCTCCAGGCTCGCGCATCAACGTACCGTCGCCGACCTGGCACCGCTGTTCGATGCCTTGGAAGAGCAAGTCGTGTTGATGAAGCTGATGAGCTCCCTAAGCGAGGCCACACGGTCGGACGGCATCGGAGTCGCGATAGGCTCCGAAACGCATACCCCTGGATTGCTGCACGCTTCTGTGGTGACCAGCGGATATGGGCGCACATCACCGAAGTCATCGTTCGAAAGCCCGACCGAAATCGTCCATTCGAACGAAGATTCAGATACCGCCGAAGATGATTCCCGGCCGAATGATACCGGGGAGAATTGCGAGCCGATCGCATTCGTCGGTTCCATTGGACCAACCCACATGGACTACGTGACCACTATGACCGCGGTGGGCGCCGTCGCCCATTATCTGACGGCGTTCCTCGCCCATGATGGAAGTCAGATAGACGACTGACCCCGCCTTATGGCACAATGACACGCGTATAGCAAAGGGAGAAAGAACAACAGTGACGGATTACTACGAAGTGCTGGGTGTTGACCGCTCTGCCAGCGATGACGAGATCAAAAAAGCCTATCGAAAGATGAGCCGCAAATACCATCCCGATATCGCCGGACCTGAATTCGAGGACAAATTCAAGGAAGTCAACAACGCGTACGAAGTGCTTTCCGACCCCCAGAAGAGGCAGATGTTCGACGCTGGCGTGGATCCCAACAATCCGAACGCCGGAGGCGCTGGCGGATTCGGCGGCGGATTCACCGATATGAGTGACATCTTCAATATGTTCACCGGTGGTGCGTTCGGCGGTGGGAACGGCGGTCCGACGCCTCGTACACAGCCAGGTCGAGATGCGCTGGCGACTGCCACCATCGATTTGAAGTCGGCCGTGTTCGGAGATACGGCCCATGTCAAGATCAATACGTTCGGACTATGCCAGGAATGCGCCGGCACGGGATGCCAGCAGGGCACTCAGCCTGCGCAATGCCCGGACTGCCATGGCCAGGGTTACGCGCAGCGCGTGGTGCGAACCATGCTCGGACAGATGATGACCACCGCTCCCTGCGAACGTTGCGAAGGGCACGGCACGGTCATCAATAATCCCTGCCAGTCCTGCCTTGGCCACGGACGTGTGCGTAACACGCGCAATGTGGGCGTATCCGTACCTGCCGGCGTGACTAATGACAGTCGTCTGCGTCTGGCCAATCAGGGTGAGGTGGGCGAGAACGGTGGTGTTGCCGGCGACCTGTACGTCGACATCCGCATCATGCAGGACGATACCTTCACCCGCGACGGTGACGATCTGCATTGTTGGATTCAGGTGCCAATGACTTGGGCGGCGCTTGGGCACGAATTGGAGATAGACACGTTCGATGGCAAGCAGATGGTGAAGGTGCCTGCCGGGTGCCAGCCAGACGACATCATCACATTGCGTAATCTTGGTGTGACGCACCTCAACGGCAATGGCGAGCGAGGTGATTTGCTGGTTCACGTAGTCGTGCAGATTCCGACCAAGCTCGACGATGATGAGCGTCTTCTGCTTGAGCAGTTCGCGCAGAAACACGATGCTGAAGCCCAGCATGTTTCTGTCGGTTCGCGTCCGGCATCCGGTTCAAAGAAGGGATTTTTCTCCAAGCTGAAGGACGCATTGCTCTAAGGAGTTTCAAAAACCGGATTATACGGTTTCATAGGACACGAAAGGCTGTTCGCCTGCGAATGCCAGAGGGTTCGCAGGCGAACAGCCTTGTTGCTTTGCCGTTGTTTGGACTTCTTTTGCCGGCTTCTTCCTCTACTTGAGAAGGGAACGGCACATGGCCCTGTATTGACTTACGTAGCCGCCTCCGAAGAAGACGCAATGCCCGGCGATGGGGTAGAGCTGCCAGAGGGTGGTGCGCTCTTTCCAGCCGGCTTTGAGCGGATGCACACTCTGGTAGCCCTCGAGGATGTTGGTAAGGTAAGACATGCCGAACAGGTCAAGCATGGCCAGATCTTCTTCGCGATGGCCACCGTGTGCGGCCGGGTCGATGAGCACGGCCTGAACCTCGCCGGAATCGGCGGTCCACATCACGTTGCCGCTCCACAAATCCCCGTGTACTCGGGCCGGCCTATCTGTAGCGGCCTTGCCCAAGATATCTGGTAAGGCGCTGATGACGTCCTCCGTGAGCTCCATGTCGTAGTCGGTCAGCTCGCGACGCTTCATTCCCAGCCGGACCATCGGTCGCAACCTTCCTTCCGCCAGATATGTAGCCGCATCCGTCCAGTTGCCGGTATCCATGGGAACAGGGTCCTGCAATGGGCCGAAATAGCACGTTCCTTCATATTCTGCGGGAGCGGAACCGAAATGATCGGCGCCCATATCATGCAT
>CAVBVU010000135.1:0-4861 GCA_963598975.1 Anaerovoracaceae bacterium | reverse complement strand
GTGTAGGTCTCGTCGCCGCCGATGATGGCGATCTTGTGTTTGCCGCAGGAGATGAGATGGTTGACGGCCATGCGTCCCGCTTCGACGTTGTCGCAGGTTACGGAGCAGTCGTTGGTGTCGGTCGACGGTCCATATACGTATACCAGCGGAACGTTCCAATCCTGGCCCAGCGAGGGACGTGGATTGGTTTCGCGCTGCACGATGAGCAGGCCGTCCACTTTAAGGGACAGCAGTTTTTCCACATGGATGCGTTCGAGGGCGTCGTCCCCACGTGCGTTGGCCAGCAGCACGGAAGTGGACTGGGTGCGCAGTTCGTTTTCGGCTCCGATGAGGATCGGCGTGGAGAAGCGTCCCTGCAGATCCGAGGTGATCAGGCCGATGGTTCCGCTGCGGCCCTTGGCCAGCGACTGCGCCAGTTTGTTGGGGGAGTAGTTGAGCTGCTGCGCCGCGGCGAGCACGCGTTGTCTGGTCTCCTCACTGACCCGGGGTTTGCCGTGAAGCGCCTTCGAGGCCGTTGCGAGGGACACGTTGGCCAGCGAGGCCACGTCTTCCAAGCGACTTGTTAGACGGATGTCTTTGTCCATATGATCCATCCCTTCCCCGGTGGTTCATGGCCGTCTGCGTGTGCACGCGGTATGTCGCATCGAATGCCGTTTTTTGCGAAAATTTTCATTGGCGTAAGGCCAACGATTTTCTTGTGATTGTATTGTGCTACTCAGTGTAACAGATGATGCGAAAACGAAAAAATGATTTTCGCATTTTGGTTTCTTCCTTGTTTTTTGTAATCTGAAAAATCGCTTTTTATGCTAAAAAATGTTGATTTTCCGACAATTTGACGCACTTTATCCATTGCTATCGCTGTTGGGAAAGCGATTTTGCAAAAAGAAAAAAACGTTGTATAGTGAAAGGGCTTTCGCAGTTTTACTCGATGAAGGAGAGTGCTGGCGGAAGTAGTTTTGGCGGAGATACCGCCAATCGCCTCAATGTTGAGAGCGACAGGAGAAAGAAGTAGATCAATGGTCTCTTTTAACAAGATCACCCGTGTCGTGGCAGGTCTTGCCGCAACCGCACTGCTGATTCCGATGGCCGCATGCGGCGCCAGCGGCGGCAGTGGCAGCGCATCCACCGCCGATATTCCGGCGGCCGGAACCGACGACGGCACCGAGATCACCCTGTGGACCCGCTCCCCGCTGGAGCGTCAGGCCAAGAACGCGGTCGAAGCCTACAACAAGTCCCACAAGAACCAGGTGAAGCTGGAAATCATCCCGAACGACGATATGGAAGGCAAGGTCGGCGGCGCTTCCCAGACCGACTCCCTCCCGGATATCCTCGCGGGCGACGTCGTCCGTATTCCGTACTGGGCATCCGAAGGCATCTTCACCGACATCACCAAGCAGATCGACGGCCTTGACAACAAGTCCGACCTGCAGCAGGGCCACATCGAAGCCGGCACCATCGACGGCAAGGAATACACTCTGCCGTTCATCACCGACGTCTCCGTGATGGTCTGGAACAAGGATCTTTACAAGAAGGCCGGCCTCGACCCGGAGAAGGGGCCGAGCACCATCGCCGAGTTCGTCGAGCAGGCCAAGGCCGTCGCAGCCCTCAATGAGGACGGCGTCGCAGGCTCCTACCTGGCAGGCCAGTCCGGTGGCGCGCTCGTGTTCGACCTGTTCCCGTCCGTGTGGGCCGATGGTGAGAGCGTCATGAACGAAGACGGCACCGAAGCCACCCTCAACAACGATTCCATGAAGGCCGTCCTCGACGCCTACAAGGAGCTCGCCGACACCACCAACGGCCTCGGCGCAGGCTCCAAGGAAGAGACCGGTGCGACCTGGACCGCACCGTTCGCCAACGGCAAGATCGGCGTGATGCCGTACCCGAACACCTCCAGCACCGCTCTGTTCGAGGCTGAGGCCGACGGCGGCTTCGAAGTCGGCGTGACCCCGATTCCGGGAACCAAGGAAGGCAAGACCTCCACCTTCCTCGGTGGCGACGCCATGGGCATCTCCAAGGACTGCAAGAACGTCGCACAGGCATGGAACTTCCTCGCATGGCTCATGAGCGATGACGCCCAGAAGGAAGTCTTCGCGGACAACGGCGACACCGCCTCCAACATCCAGACCCTGAAGACCGCCTACGACGATGCCGATCCTCGCGTCCAGACCATCAACTCCGTGATTATCGACGGCAACGGCAAGACCCCGAAGTCCGCGGCGTTCAACGAGGCGTTCAACGCGGCCGGTTCCCCGTGGCAGCTGCTGATCCAGAACGCGGTCTGGGGCACCAGCGACCTCAAGGCCGACAACCAGGCAATCTCCGACGTGCTCGGCCAGTGATCGCATAACGATTCTTCATCTCACCCCTTCCTTTTCCATAACAACTGAATATCGATAACTGAAAAGCAATAACTGAATAAGCAGACCGCGTTTGTGGTCTGCCATGAGAGCCGCCGGTATCGAAAGAAATTGCCCAACCGGCGGCTCTCATGGCGGATTTCAAAGAAGTCTTCCAACACAGAAGTTTCAAGGAGAGAAAAACAATGTCAACTGTTTCCAAGAGCGCCGCGCCAGTGAAGACGCATCGCTCGAAAGCCAAGGCGGAAGCGACCCGCCGCGGCTTGCTGTACGCCTTGCCAGACTGGCTGATGATCATCGTCCTGTTCTTCGTGCCGATCGTCCTGCTGGTCATCATGGCCTGCTCGCGCTGGTCCCTCATGGGCGGCAACCAGGGAGTCAACTTCCCGGAGAACTTCATCAAGGTATTCCAGAACAAGCTGTTCGGCAGCTCCATCCTGTTCACCCTCGAATACACGGTGATCGTAACCGTCTTCCTGCTCGTGCTCGGCCTCGGCCTGGCCCTGATCGTGCAGGAAAGCACCAAGTGGAACAATCTGCTGCGTACCTGCTTCCTGCTGCCGTCCGCAACCGGTCTGGCCTCCGCGTCGCTGCTGTTCTACGCGCTCTACTCTCCGCAGGTCGGCCCCGTAACCAAGATCCTGAGCTTCTTCGGCCTGATGGACGCCAACGGATCCGTGCTCGCCACCGGCCAGAGCGCGCTGTGGGCCACCATCATCGTCATCGTCTGGCGATTCTCCGGCTACTACATGCTGCTCATGATGATCGGCCTGCAGTCCATCTCCGGCGATCTGTATGAGGCCGCCCGCATGGACGGCGCCGGAACCTGGCGAATCTTCCGTTCCATCACCCTGCCGCTGATGAAGCCGACCATCGTGATGTGCCTGGTCTACTGCGTTACCGGTTCCATCCTGGCCTTCGACCAGTTCTTCATCCTCACCAAGGGCGGCCCGAACAACTCCACCATGACCGTGGTGCAGCTCATCTACAACTTCGCCTTCGATTCGAAGAAGGACCTCGGCATGGCGGCCGCACTGTCCCTGATCGTGCTCGCGGCCCTGGTGGTCATCAACTCCATCCAGATGCGCGGTATGCGCGACAACACCAAGTAAAAGGAAGTGAAGCGCATTATGACTACTCCATTGTGGAAGCGTATCATCGCTCGCGTTCTCGAAGGGTTGCTCGCCCTCGTGTTCATCTCCCCGCTCGTGTGGGTCGTGGTCTGCTCGTTCAGTCCGCAGCCGGGCTCCGCACAGTCCGACGGCTGGGGCATCAACAACTACCTGACCCTGTTCGGATACCAGGAAGGCCTGCCGCACTACCTGCTCAACTCGATCATCGTCACGCTCGTGGCGGTCGTGTTCTCGGTGGTGGTCTGCACCCTCGCCGGCTACTCCTTCTCCCGCTTCGACTATCCGGGCCGCAACCTCGGCTTCATGGTGACGCTTTCCATCCTCATGGTGCCGTACGCGTCGCTGCTGATCCCGCTCATGGTGTGGTACAAGAACATCGGACTGAACGACACCCTGCTCGGCGTCGGACTGGTCATCACCCTGTTCCAGCTGCCGATGTCCACCTTCATCATGCGCAACGCGTTCGACGCCATCCCCAAAGACATGGAAGAGGCCGCCCTGGTCGACGGATGCAACTCCCTGCAGGCTCTGGTGAAAATCCTCGTGCCCGTCGTCAAGCCGTCCATGGTCACCGTCGGCCTGCTGGCGTTCCTCGAAGCGTGGAACAACTTCATGATTCCTCTGTACCTGTCCTCCTCGAGCAAGGCCACGCTGCCGCTGGCACTCGTCAACATGCGTCAGCAGGTCATGGGCGTCATCGACTACGGCGCGACCGAAGCCGGCGTCGTCGTACTGCTTATCCCGTGCGCCATCCTGTTCCTTGCGCTGCAGAAGTACTACGTCAAGGGCTTCATGGCCGGAGCTGTGAAGGGCTGATCATGAACGTAACAATCACCTCACCTTTCTGGAAGAAGCGTCGCGAACAGATCGTCGGATCCGTCATCCCGTACCAGTGGGGCGTGATGAACGACGAAATCGAAACGGAAGTCCCCGACGATCCCGCCGGCAACCAGCTTTCCGACAACAAAAGCCACGCCGTGGAGAACCTGCGCATCGCGGCAGGAGACGAAACCGGCGAATTCCACGGCATGGTCTTCCAGGATTCCGACATCTACAAGTGGCTCGAAGAAGCTGCGTACGCGCTGTCGTACCATCCGGACGACCAGCTGCGCGAACTGTGCGACCGCACGGTCGACCTCATCGCACGCGCCCAGCAGCCGGACGGCTATCTGGACACCCCATACCAGATCAAAACCGGAGAATGGGAGAATCGCAAGCGATTCACACTCATCCAGCAAAGCCACGAAATGTACGTGATGGGCCACTTCATCGAAGCGGCCGTCGCCTACCATGACGTGACCGGCAACCAGCAGGCGCTCGACGTGGCCTGCCGCATGGCCGACTGTCTGGACGCGAACTTCGGGCCGGAAG
>CAVBVU010000134.1:0-4891 GCA_963598975.1 Anaerovoracaceae bacterium | reverse complement strand
TCGAAGATGTGTTCACCATCTCCGGCCGTGGCACCGTGGTTACCGGCCGTGTCGAGCGTGGTAAGCTCCCGGTCAACTCCTCCGTCGAGATCGTTGGTATCCGCGACACCCAGACCACCACCGTCACCTCCATCGAGACCTTCCACAAGCAGATGGACGAGTGCGAGGCTGGCGACAACACCGGTCTGCTGCTGCGCGGCATCAACCGTGACCAGGTCGAGCGTGGCCAGGTTCTGGCTGCTCCGGGCTCCGTGACCCCGCACACCAAGTTCGAGGGCGAAGTCTACGTGCTGACCAAGGACGAAGGCGGCCGTCACTCGCCGTTCTTCTCCAACTACCGTCCGCAGTTCTACTTCCGTACCACCGACGTCACCGGCGTTATCACCCTGCCGGAAGGCGTTGAGATGGTGCAGCCGGGCGATCACGCTACCTTCGGCGTTGAGCTGATCCAGCCGATCGCTATGGAAGAGGGCCTGACCTTCGCAGTGCGCGAAGGCGGCCACACCGTCGGCTCGGGCCGTGTCACCAAGATCGTTGAGTAGTTTCTGCTGAACATCGAGACGCGCTTGAACTAGCGTTTTAAGGAAACCTCCCAGGGCGTTCGCTTTGGGAGGTTTCCTTATATATGGAAGACATACGAGCAAAGTATGCACGCCGTGGCATAATAGGCAAGGCTCTTTTAAGCTTTTTCCGTTAGACGAAGAAATAGGTGAGTTAATTTGGCACAGACTACCAATGACATCAAGAACGGTTCCGTCCTGAATCTCGATGGCCAGCTGTGGGCCGTCATCAAGTTCCAGCACGTCAAGCCGGGCAAGGGCCCTGCCTTCGTGCGCACCACCATCAAGAACGTGCTCTCCGGCAAGATCGTCGACAAGACCTTCAATGCGGGCATGAAGATGGAATTCGAGACCGTCGACAACCGTACCCTCCAGTACTCCTATGAGGACGGCGACAACTTCGTGTTCATGGATATGACCACCTATGATCAGATCTTCATTCCGAAGACCCTGGTCGGCGATCAGGCCAAGTACCTGCTCGAAGGCACCGATTGCATCGTCTCCTTCCATGACGGCACCCCGCTGTCTGTGGAACTGCCGGCTTCCGTGGTGTTGACCATCACCCACACCGAGCCGGGCCTGCAGGGCAACCGTTCCAACGCCGGCACCAAGCCGGCCACCGTCGAGACCGGCGCCGAGATTCAGGTTCCGCTCTTCATCGGCGAAGGCGAGAAGGTCAAGGTGAACACCACCGACGGCTCCTACCTCGGCCGCGAGAACTGAGAGTAAGGAAGAAAGAAGTTTCATGGCACGTTCCACCGCTCGCAAGAGGGCTCTGAACACGTTGTATGAAGCGGATGAGAAGGGACAGGACATCCTGTCCCTTCTTGCTGAGCGCATTGAGCAGCCCGGCGCTCAGACACCGCTGCCTGAATATGCCATCGAGATCGTTCGTGGCGTCGAAGAACATCTTTCCGCCATCGATTCCATGCTTGACAAGCACTCCACCGGTTGGAAGGTCAATCGCATGGGTGTTGTGGATCGCAATATCCTGCGTATCGCGGTATGGGAGATTATGTTCAACGATGACGTTCCCAACATGGTGGCGATCGACGAGGCCCTGAGTCTCGCGAAGACCCTGTGCGATGACGAATCTCCGGCTTTCATCCATGGTCTGCTCAGCGCCGTGAGCGCGGACGCTCCAACCGTTCAGGCGGAGGAGAAACCGACCGAGCCTTCGGCTGAATAAAGCCGAAAGTTAAGCGATTCGGCCGGGTCGCGAGTCCTAACCGGCCGCTATCCTTGGTACGAATACCTTGACTATAAGGGGGTTTTGGTGAACCAGTATGATTCCGAAGCCGTGTTGTTTGACCCTCAGGATGCAGTGCTTGTTCTTGAAGACGGACAAGTGTATGTGGGCGAACCCTACGGTGCGATCGGCACGACCAGCGGGGAAATCGTTTTTTCGACCGGCATGACCGGATATCAGGAAACGCTTACGGACCCCAGCTACGATCGTCAGATCGTGGTACAGACGTTCCCGCACATCGGGGACACGGGAATCAACGGGGAGGATCCGGAATCCTCCAGAATTTGGGTCGCCGGATACGTGGTACGCGATCCCAGTCCGAATGTGAGCAATTGGCGTGCCACCGGCAGCCTCGACGATGATCTGATTTCCAACAACATCGTCGGCATCAGCCATATCGACACCCGTAAGCTGGTGCGTCACCTGCGTTCCGCGGGCGTGATGCGCGCCGCGATCTTCTCCGGCGACGCATTGCTTGACGACGACGGCAAGCTGCGCACCATCGACTCCATGCTCGACGAGGTCAAGGCGACGCCGCAGATGAAGGGCATGAGCCTCTATGACGAGGTCAGTACCAAGGAAGCCTACACCATTGAACCTTGCGGCGAATTCGAAGGCAAGGAGCCTTTGTTCACCGTGGCAGCCGTCGATCTGGGCATCAAGGGCATGACCCCGCACCGCATGGCGGAGCGCGGATGCCGCGTGCATGTGGTGCCGTCCACCACCACGTTCGAGCAGATCGAGGCGCTCAATCCCGATGGTGTGTTCTTCTCCAACGGACCGGGCGATCCGGAACAGGCCGATCCGGAAGTGAACCTGCTGCGCCAGGTCCTCGACGCGGGACACCCGTTCTTCGGCATCTGCTTCGGCAACCAGCTGCTCGGCCGCGCGCTCGGCTTCGGTACGTACAAGCTCAAGTTCGGACATCGCGGCATCAACCAGCCGGTCAAGGACATGACCACCGGCAAAATCGAAATCACCGCGCACAACCATGGCTTCGCAGTGGACGCACCTCTCGGTGAAACCGTGGACGCGCCGTTCGAGAACGGCAAGTACGGCAAGGTGTTCGTAAGCCACATCGATCTGAACGACAATGTGGTCGAAGGCCTGCAGTGCGTTGATATTCCGGCGTTCTCCGTGCAGTACCATCCGGAGGCCGCAGCCGGCCCGCACGATGCCGCATACCTGTTCGACCGTTTCGTGGATCTCATGCGTTCCGCCAAGGAGGGAACCCGCAATGCCTAAGCGCACAGACATCAAGTCCGTGATGGTCATCGGCTCCGGCCCGATTGTGATCGGCCAGGCCGCTGAATTCGATTACTCTGGAACCCAGGCCTGCCGCGTGCTGCGCGAAGAAGGCATCAGGGTCATTCTGGTCAACTCCAACCCGGCCACCATCATGACCGATCCGGAAATGGCCGATGCCACCTATATCGAGCCGATCTCCACCCAGATCCTCGAGCAGATCATCGCCAAGGAACGTCCGGACGCGTTGCTGCCGACCCTTGGCGGCCAGACCGCACTGAACGCCGCCATGGCATTGGGCGAGGCCGGTGTGCTCAAGAAGTACAACGTGGAGCTGATCGGCGCATCCCTTGACGCCATCGATCGCGGCGAGGACCGTGAGCTGTTCAAGAAGGTCGTGGATGAGGCGGGAGCGGAATCCGCACGTTCCGACATCGCCCATTCCCTCGAAGAGGTCGACCGCATCGCCGAGAAGTTCGGCTATCCGCTGGTGGTCCGTCCGAGCTTCACCATGGGTGGCCTCGGTTCCGGCATCGCGCACGACGAGGAGGAGCTGCACCGCATCGCAGGCGCAGGCATCCACTATTCTCCGACCGACGAAGTCCTGATCGAAGAGGGCATCGAAGGCTGGAAGGAATACGAACTCGAACTGATGCGCGACAAGAAGGACAACGTGGTCGTGGTCTGCCCGATCGAAAACGTTGATCCGGTCGGCGTGCACACCGGCGATTCCATCACCGTCGCTCCGGTCTTCACCCTGACCGACCGCGAATACCAGAAGCTTCGCGACATCGGCATCGCCATCATCCGCGGCGTCGGTGTGGACACCGGCGGCTGCAACATCCAGTTCGCCATCCATCCCGACACCGGACGCATCATCGTGATCGAGATGAACCCGCGAGTGTCCCGTTCCTCCGCACTGGCGTCGAAGGCCACGGGCTTCCCGATCGCGAAGATCGCGACCAAGCTGGCGCTCGGCTACACGCTTGACGAGATTCAGAACGACATCACGCAGTCCACTCCGGCCAGCTTCGAGCCGACCATCGATTACGTGGTCACCAAGGTGCCGCGCTTCGCCTTCGAAAAGTTCCCGGGCGCCGATCCGACCCTGACCACGTCGATGAAGTCCGTCGGCGAGGCCATGGCATTGGCCGGCAACTTCCAGGAATCCCTCGGCAAGGCCATGCGTTCCATCGACAAGCGCCATATGGGCTTCAACTGGGATGGCGACAAGCCGTCCGCCGAAGAGGTCGAGCAGCTGCTCGAAGCCATCAAGGTGCCGACCGAGCATCGTTATCTGCAGATTCAGCGCGCGCTGTGGGGCGGCGCGACATCCGAGCAGATCTTCGCGGCCACCAAGATCGATCCGTGGTTCATCCGCCAGTTCGAACTCATCAACGAGACCGCGCTGGAAGTCAAGTCCGCCGAAAAGCTCACCCGCAAGCTGCTGAAGAAGGCCAAGCTGGCGGGTCTGTCCGATCTGCAGATCGCCCACCTGCGCAAGATGGGCGACGAGGGCGAGAACACCATCCGCGAACTGCGCTGGACCTATGACCTTCGCCCGGTGTTCAAGACCGTCGATACCTGCGCCGCCGAGTTCGACGCGGTGACGCCGTACTACTATTCCTGCTACGCGGACGAAAGCGAATTGCGCCCGCGCGACCGCGAAGCCGTGATCATCCTCGGTTCCGGCCCGAACCGCATCGGACAGGGCATCGAATTCGATTACACCTGCGTGCATGCCGTGCAGGAGCTCGGCAAGGACTATGACACCATCATGGTCAACTGCAATCCGGAGACCGTGTCCACCGATTACGACATGTCCGACCGTCTGTAC
>CAVBVU010000133.1:0-4896 GCA_963598975.1 Anaerovoracaceae bacterium | reverse complement strand
GAACTGGCCCATCTGCTCGGATACATCGACCAGGATCTCGTGGATTATCATCGTCGTCTGCTCGGATCTTTGGGACTGCCGACATCGTGGAACAACGGAAGCTGGGACGACGTGCTCGCCCTCATGCATCGAGACAAGAAAGCCCGTGGCAACAAGCTGCGCTTCGTGGTGCTCGACGGCATCGGACATCCAACCCATCTTGAAGATCCGCCGGCGGACGCCGTCGAGGAGGCGTTCCGCCGTATTCAGCGATAGCACACCAGACAGATTAAAACGATGTCACGGAAGAACAACGAAAACGCAAAGGAACAAGACATGACCAAGGTAGTGGTGGTAAACGGGCCGAATCTCGGACGTCTCGGCGTACGACAGCCGGACGTGTACGGCAAGCAGGATCTTGAGACCTTGCGCAAGCTGTGCTCCGAGTGGGGCGAGGAGCTCGGCCTCGACGTGGAGGTTCGCCAAAGCGATGACGAAGCCGAAATGATCGGCTGGATGCATCAGGCGGCCGACGAAAAGACCCCGATCGTCATGAATCCGGCGGCCTTCACCCACTATTCCTACGGTCTGGCCGATGCCGCGCATATGGTGATCGACGAAGGACTGCCACTCATGGAGGTGCATATCTCCAATCCTTCCGCGCGAGACGAGTTCCGCAAGCGTTCTGTCATCTCTCCTGTGGCCACCGGTACCATTACCGGCATGGGCTTCTACGGCTACAAGATGGCGCTCGATGCCGTGGCGCATCTGGTCGCGGAACGGTAGGAAAACGGTTTCCGTGTATTGAGGTCGGGCATGGCGATTCGTCGTGCCCGATTTTTCATATCCCGAAACACGCCGCGTCATAGACCGATGATAGGCTGGAGTTCCATGGTTAGAAGACAACATGGCAATTCTCAAGAGCACATCACCAAGCATATTTTCGTCACCGGTGGTGTTGTATCCTCTCTCGGCAAGGGCCTGACCGCCTCCTCTCTCGGCCGCCTGCTTCGTAGCCGCGGCATCAGGGTTTTGCAGCAGAAGCTCGACCCGTACATCAACGTCGACCCGGGTACCATGAACCCGTTCCAGCACGGCGAAGTCTATGTGACCGAAGACGGAGCCGAAACCGATCTCGACATCGGCCACTATGAGCGCTTCCTCGACGTGTATCTGAGCCAGAAGGCCAACGTGACCACTGGTCAGATCTATCAGGAGGTTCTGCGCAAGGAACGTGCGGGCGAATATCTCGGCCAGTGCGTGCAGGTCATTCCGCACATCACCAACGAGATCAAGTCCCGTATGCGCGCCCAGGCCTCCGATGACGTCGACGTGATCATCACCGAAATCGGCGGCACCGTCGGCGACATCGAATCGCAGCCGTTCCTGGAAGCGGCACGTGAGGTGCGTCGCGATCTCGGTTCCGAGAACTGCATGTTCGTGCATGTCTCCCTGGTCCCGTACATCGCGGCCGCGCACGAGCTCAAGACCAAGCCTACCCAGCACTCCGTGATGATGCTGCGCCAGCTGGGCATCTCCCCGGACGCGCTTGTGCTGCGTTCCGACCGTACCCTTAACCAGTCCATCAAGGACAAGATCTCCCTGATGTGCGACGTGGATTCCGAAGGCGTGGTCAACTGCGTGGATGCTCCGAGCATCTACGATGTGCCGAAGACCCTGTTCGACGAAGGCCTCGACGCATACGTGGTGCGTGAGCTTGGACTGCCGTTCCATGACGTCGATTGGGACGAGTGGGAGGATCTGCTCGAACGAGTGCATCACCCGAAGCACGAGGTCAACGTGGCCATCGTCGGCAAGTACATCGACCTGCCGGACGCCTACCTGTCCGTCACTGAGGCCATCAAGGCCGGCGGTTTCGCCAACTGGGCCAAAGTCAACGTCAAGTGGGTGGCCGCCGATAAGTGCGCCACCGAGGAAGGTGCCGCAGCGGCGCTCGACCAAGTGGACGGCATCGTGATTCCGGGTGGCTTCGGCATCCGCGGCATCGACGGCAAGATCGGCGCCCTGCGCTACGCCCGTGAGAACCAGCTGCCGGCGCTCGGCCTGTGCCTCGGTCTGCAGTCCATGGTCATCGAATACGCACGCGACGTCCTCGGCATCGAAGACGCGAATTCATCCGAATTCGAACCGGATTGTGCGAATCCGGTGATTGCGACCATGGAAGAGCAGAAGGACATCGTCGCAGGCAACGGAGATATGGGCCACACCATGCGCCTTGGCTCTTATCCGGCCGAGCTTGAGGAAGGCTCCATCGTTGCCGAGCTGTATGGTTCCACGCACGTCACCGAGCGTCATCGTCACCGCTATGAGGTGAACGTGGCGTACAAGGATCGCCTGCGCGAGGCCGGTCTGCGTATCTCCGGCCAGAGCCCGGACGGTGAACTCACCGAGTTCGTGGAGCTGCCGCGCGAGGTGCATCCGTTCTATGTGTCCACCCAGGCCCATCCTGAGTTCAAGTCCCGCCCGACCAAGCCTCATCCGCTGTTCGCGGGTCTGGTCAAGGCGGCCATCGATCATCAGCAGGCCCGCTGAACGGAGGATGGACGGGTATTCTGAACGTCGACGGTTCGGATTCCGGCTGATTCATTGACTGCATGGCCATGAATTCCACGGGGGAGTTCATGGCCATGTTGCATAATTGGTCAGAGTCAACAAGTGATGAACGGCTGAATCTCAGATAGCATCGGAAGGGTTGCGAGGTTGAACGACAATAATGCTTCGGGAATGAACGGTCAGGGCAGTGTGTTCCCGGAAACGGGTGATTCGACAATGATCGTGCCGAAAATCGACATGGAATCTTTCGCCACGATCGAGGATTTCGAACAAGAGCCATCAATCGCGGTGAAGAAGAAGCGCGGCCTGTTGTGGCCATGGATCGTTCTCGCCGTGTTGGTGGTGCTCGGAGCCGCGGCCGGAGGCGGATACTGGTTCTTCCAGTCCCATGCGTTGCCTGGCGTCAAATTGTGGGGGCATTCCATGATGGGACGCACCCAGCAGCAGATCGCCGACGAGATTTCGCAGAAGGCAGCCGAAATCGAAGTGCCCGTCTCCTACAATGGAACGACGAAAAAGATCACGTTGCAGGATCTGGGCGTCAGCGCGGACAGCGAAGCGATTGCCGAGGAAGTGTACAACGCCAAAAGGAACGACTCCTTCATCGACCGATACGCTTTCTGGAATGTCAAGGACATCACGACCGAACCGTTTGACGTGAAGACCGCCGACGCGCAGACGGTCGGTGACATGCTGGGAGTGCAGTCAGCTTCCGCGGTCGATGCCGGATTGAAGCTCAATGAGGACGGCACGGCTTTCGACGTCGTCGCAGGCCAGCAGGGAACCGGTATCAGCGTCGTTACGATTGCCCAAGAGGCCGAACGCGTGCTTGAATCGCTCGGCGAAGAAGAAGCGAACACAATCGCCGTCAAGGATGACCAGACCGACCCGGACATCACCGATGAACAGGCGCAACAGGCGAAAACCGTCGCCGACGCGCTGATCGCCAAGCCCATCGCCATCAACATCGGCGACCACAAAGTCGCCGAATTCAACGCTTCGGCCATCGCGTCGGCCATAACCATCAGCGTGCAGAGCGACAATGAGAAGCTTGCCGACGGACAGTTCCGCAAGGATCTGCTGGTGATTGACGGAACCAAGTTGCAGAAATACTACGAGGCGTCCATCAAGACGAACTTCCATAAGGACCGTGTGGACGGCGACGTGATCGTCAACAGTGTGGGCGACGTTCTGCAGACCAACATCGAAGGCCATGACGGCATCACCGTGAGCAGTGGCGGCGATACGAGTGTGGGCGCCGACGCGGCGAAGGCCCTCGCGCAGGGCGGAGAATCGGTGACGATTCAGGGAACCTGCGACCAGCAGAACGAAAAGAAAACCACAAGAACGGTGGTGGTTAGCCTCTCCGGTCATACCGTTTCTGCGATCGAAAACGGACAGGTCGTTCGCGTGATGCACATGTCCGCAGGCCAGGGCAACGACTATCAGACCGGTCAGTGCCAGCCGAGTGGCGATCTGTGCACCCCGACCTATTGCGATCCGAACACGTACGACAACTGCACGCCGGACGGCGATTTCAAGGTCTGGCTCAAATACCAGTCGCAGAATATGAGCGGCACCCTGACGTTGTCCGACGGCAGTTCGGAGAACTGGGACGTCAAGAACGTTGGATTCGTGAACTACTTCTCCAAAACCGGTTGCGCCATCCATCGAATCGCGACGCAGAGCGCATTCAATGACTCCAGCATAGAAGCCATGGCCAGCAATACGTCACATGGATGCGTGGGCATCGGCTGGGACCAGGCTGAGTGGTTCTACAACTGGTGTCTGATGGGGACCACGGTGCATGTGCAGGCCTGATTGAGGCGAAAACGGCACGATGCGCACGAGACGGAAGGCCACATGTTGGTCTTCCGTTTTGATATGTAGGACGTTCAATCTGATTCATCGCCGAATTTCGAAAAATCCACTAGTAATTCGACGGTCATTCTGTTAGGTTGTCATAGGTACGAATGAGTGAATGGAGGCAGCGTAAGGTGTCAGAGAACCAAGCGCCCAATGCCGCGGCTGACGTGGAGATGAGCCAGTACGTGGCTGACCGCACGCGAGTGAACGAAGACAAGATCAAACAGGACGATGAGATCATCCAGCAGTTCGGTGACTACACCTACGGCTGGCATGACACCGACTTCGCCGGGGAAGCGGCGAAAAAAGGCATCGATGAGAATGTCGTGCGCGCCATCTCCGCCGACAAGAACGAGCCGGAATGGATGCTGGAAAAGCGGTTGGAAGGATACCGCGATTTCATCGATCGTCCGATGCCGCAATGGGGCGTCGACCTGAAGGATTTCGACGCCGACGATTTCAAGTATTACGTGAAAC
>CAVBVU010000132.1:0-4907 GCA_963598975.1 Anaerovoracaceae bacterium | reverse complement strand
GATTCGGACGCACCGTTCTTGCCGGAACCGATGACCTTCCGCGCCATCAGCCCTCGCAATCCCAGCGATGCGCCTCCAAGGCATGCAGAATCACTTCGCCCATCTGTGTGATGTCTCCGGCTCCGACGGTAAAAATCACATCGCCATGATGGGCGCGCATCGCAATCATTTGGGCCGCGGTGTGCATGTCTTCAACAGCCTGAATCCAATGTCCGGCCGGCTCGTGGGCGAGTTTCGCCGCCTCATCGACTATGGTCGCCGCGCTGATCTGCGGAAAATCCTCCTGCTTTTCACGTGCCGGGAAAATACCGGTGACGATCACATCGTCGGCGTGAGACAGGGCTTGTGCGAATTCCTTGGCGAAGAACATGGTTCTGGAGAACAGATGCGGTTGGAAAACAACGTGGATGCCCGCCTGCGGATAGCGGCGTCGTGCGGCCTGCAGCAACGCCTCGATTTCGGTGGGATGATGCGCGTAATCATCCACCACCGTTACCTGGCTGACCGTGCCGTGCACCTGGAATCGTCTTGCTGCGCCCATGAACGAGGTGGCGGCCTGCGCGGCCTCATCCACATCAGCTCCCAAGAGGGCCGCGGCAAGAATCGCGGCGGATGCGTTACGGGCGTTATGGATGCCGGGAACGGTCAGCGTGACGTTCACACGACGTTCGTCCGTTCCGATCAGTCCCGCGGGAATATGCAAGACGAATTGTTCTGATCCACTTCCGGCATGTTCGCTTTCCGATTCGATGCGCACCAAAGCCGCGCCGTTGAGATCGCCGAGATTGGAAGGCTCCTGCGTTGAATAGACGACCGCGCGACGCGCCACCTGCGGGTCAAGAGAGCGAAGCACGGCAAGATTGCCTTCGTCATCGCCGCACATGACCACCGCCTTGCCCGCACGCCCGAGATGTTCCACGAAAGCCGCACGATAGTTTTCCTGGGTTTCGTAATGATCAAGATGGTCCGCTTCGCAATTGGTCACAATGGCGATTTCAGGATGGTATTTCGCGAAGCTGCCGTCCGATTCGTCGGCTTCCGCAACGAGCACGCTTCCCTTTCCCGCGTGACCTCCATCGAGAGTCGTGCCGTCCTTGCCTTGG
The DNA here is from genome assembly GCA_963598975.1 of Anaerovoracaceae bacterium. Classification (GTDB taxonomy): domain Bacteria; phylum Actinomycetota; class Actinomycetes; order Actinomycetales; family Bifidobacteriaceae; genus Bifidobacterium. The sequence goes on along the minus strand of CAVBVU010000132.1, from coordinate 3,804 downwards.
ATGGATCCCCCGATGGCATAGCTCGGATCGGTCAATTCGCCCTGTGCGCCATGGGTGAGGATATGCGCCAGCATGGAGCTTGTGGTGGTTTTGCCGTGCGCCCCGGCAACGGTGACCGCACGTTTGGTCTGCATGAGCAACGCCAGAATGTCGCTACGATGCACGATGCGCTCCCCCGTCTCGTATGCGGCGACGATTTCCGGATTATCGGCTTTGATCGCACTGGAGAACACGACCGTGTTCTTGCCGGCGACGTTTTCGGCTCGCTGGCCGAATTCGACGGTGATTCCCAAGCTTTGCAGACGCTCGGTTTTCGCACTTGGCTCACGATCGGAGCCATCGACGCTCACGCCTTGCTCATGCAGCATTTCGGCGAGCACGCTCATACCCGCGCCGCCTATGCCGATGAAATGGGTTTCGCCAAGATCGGCCACACGCTCCTGCGGACCGAACGACGCATAAGTTGGATCAAGAACGATGGTACCGGCATCACGCTGGTTGTCAGACACGACTGCTCCCCTTGCACATTGATTTCAAGCTCACTCCATTATGGCCACACCCATGGTCTGTGCATAGGCATGGCCATATACGCTGTTTCAGGATCGCTGGACCTGATCAGATGAGGGCCAGCACTTTCCGTGCCATGACATCAGCCGCGTCTCGTATGCCATACTGCCATGCGTTCCTTCCATATTCCGACAGTGCCTCGGCATCGGACAACACCTGAGGAACGTGCCGCCTGACCCAATCGGCCGTGAATTCACGATCGGCCACCATGAGGCCGCCCTTGGCGTCCACCACCGGTTGGGCGTTGAACCTCTGCTCGCCGTTGCCGATGGGCAGCGGAACATAAATCGCGGGAAGGCCCAGCGCAGTCAATTCCGAAACCGTGCCCGCACCGGAACGGCAGATAATCAAATCGGCGCATGCGAAAGCCAAATCGATACGTTCCAGATATGGCTCGACCCGGTAATCGCCATCCGTAGCGTGATCAGGGCCAAGCCGGCCGAGCACACCATCACCCGCGCTTACGGATACCAAAGAACGCACTTCCTCATCCTTGCACTTGCCCGTCAGATGAATCACCTGCGCATGGTCAAGCAGCTCCTTCGCACTGGCCGCCACCGCACGATTCACATTCACCGCACCAAGGGAACCTCCGGTAATGACCACCAAAGGTCGATCCGGATCAACGCCAAGTTTTTGCGCGGCGGCACGACGAGTCGCGGCACGATCCTTCTCCAACGCGGAAGCCAAATCCGCGATGGCGGGGCGCAACGGCAATCCCACACGCTCGACTTCCACTCCCTTATGAGGCTTCAGCCCGGTCTGCGTATAAGCCGCGCCAATCATGTCCGCCCATCGCGCACCCAGCTTGTTGGCCATACCTGCGCGTGCGTTCTGCTCATGAATCGCGATCGGAATGCCCATCTTATGTGCGGCGGCATATACTGGAGCGGATGTGTATCCGCCGAAACCAACAACCACTTGGGCGTTGTGACGGGTCAGAATCTCCCGTACCTTCCGTGTTTCGGCCTTCCACTGCGCGGGGAATTTCAGCGCCGCCATATTGGGGCGGCGAGGGAACGGAACCTTTTCGATCGTCTCCAATTCGAAACCGGCCTGCGGAACCAGATCCTTTTCCAATCCGACCGCGGTACCCACCACCGAGATATCGGCGTCCGGCTCAAGATCGCGAATCACATGTGCCACCGCGAGCAAAGGATTGACATGGCCGGCAGTTCCGCCACCGGCAAGAACGATATGCTTCTGATTGGTCATATCACACGAGCTTAGCCCAATCGCCAACAGCAAAGTGCTCCACCAGCGAATCCACCGGCGATAATCACATTTCAGCTACCGACATGCGCAAAAGCCATCGGAAGCGAACCACCGATGGCTCCAATTCACAGTCTGCGCGTCTCCGCTTGTATCTGGGGCTGACCTCTCATCATGCTGATGACCACGCCGGCCGCGGCAAGACACATGATCAGCGAAGATCCACCTGCCGAAACGAAAGGCATCGGCACGCCCATGACCGGGAAGAGTCCGACCACAACGCCGATATTGATGAACGCCTGTCCTACGATCCATACGGCGATGCATGAGATGACGATGGTAATGTACCGGTTTCGCGCCTGAAGCGCCACCACGAACATGCACCATCCCAGCACCATGAACAGCAGGATCACCATCGCGGCTCCGACGAAGCCCGTCTCCTCTCCGATGATGGCAAAAATGAAGTCGTTATGCGCTTCGGGGAGATATCCCCATTTCTCTCCTGAATTTCCTATGCCAACACCAAGCAACCCACCCGATGCGATCGCGTACTTGCCATGCACGGCCTGATAGCACACGCCCTGCAGATCAGATGCGGAACAGGTCTGGTACGTGGCCAGGATACGGTTCAGACGGTTCGGACTGGTAATGACCAATCCACCGACCCCTGCGACTCCGAGACCGCCCAGAGCAAGCAGCCATTTTCCGGGAAACTCGCCAAGAAACAGGGCAATCGCGCCAATCGCAAGAACGATCAGGCCCGTACCGAGATCCTTGCCAAGCATCACGAATCCGAGACTGCACAAATACCCAAGCGCCAATTTCGAGTACGCTTTGGCCATTCCTTCCTTGCGCACACGCTTGCGGGCGTCAATCAGTTCCCTCGGCATCCATATGCACAATGCAAGTTTGACGATCTCCGCTGGCTGCATGGTGAACACGCCTTCAATGCCAATCCAACCCTTGTTTCCGTTGACTTCCACGCCAAACGGGGTCAAAGTCAGCAACTGCAAACCGATCGCCGCAAGCAGGATGGGAAAGCTGAATTGCCGATACTTGTTGTACGGAAAACACATCGCAACTATGGCGACGATAATTCCCGCGACGCAGTATATGCCCTGCTTGATGGCCTGGTTCCACGGTGATTGCCCATTGCTAATCAACGTTACGGATGAGCTGGAAAACACCATGATGACGCCGAACAGCGTAAGGATGACGACGGCCAGCTGAAATCCGTGATAGCACCACAACGGGTTGGTCAGGCTACGCATCCCCACGAATTCGCTAAAATCAGCGTCATTATTGGCGATTTTGCCGATTTTTCCGGCTTTGCCGACTTTACCGCGCGTTTTGGTCTTCGTGTTGCTTTTCCATGCCTTTTGCTCGGTGTTTCCCGCGTTCCTCTTCGCGCCTGACGATGTGACGCTACGCGCGCTTCTAGGCTTCCCCATGCTCACTCACCCAACGTCGGGCCTGTTCGGCGAACTGGTTGCCTCGGTCGGCGTACGACTTGAACTGATCCATGGAAGCGCAAGCCGGCGCCATAAGCACCACATCACCGGATTGCGCGTACTCGCCAGCGGCTTCGACGGCCTTCTCCATAACGGCGTTCTGATCGGAGGGATCGATGACCGTCAGAGGAATTTCGGGAGCGCTCGTCTTGAATGCATCCAGCATCGGTTCTTGTTCCACACCGATGATTACCGCGGCTTTGATCGCATGAGATTGATCGGCCACAAGACGTTCGAAGCGCCCTCCCTTGGCGAGACCGCCCGCGATCCATACGACGGACTTGTCCGCGAAGCTGTTCAACGACGCTTTTGCGGCATGGGCGTTCGTGGCTTTGGAATCATCAACGAACCGTATGATACCGCCATCTCCGGTCGTCGCCGTGGCCACGGTTTGAATGCGATGCCCGCCCGGCGTGAACTCCTGAAGCGCCGCGACCGCACGGTCCCTATCCGCGCCAAGCCCAGTACCAGGGCAAGCGCGGTCAGAGCGTCAGCCAGAAGATGCGGATACACT
>CAVBVU010000131.1:0-4916 GCA_963598975.1 Anaerovoracaceae bacterium | reverse complement strand
CATGGTAACCGGTCGACATCACATCGGACAGAGTCAGCAACGAAGCGAGCATGGCATCGGAAAAATCCTTCGCATCACCGGGAACCACCACAAGGGTTCCGTTGGCTTGCGGTACCCGCAGGTATTCCGCTTGGCACCCCATGCCGTCGGCATCGCCGAAATACCCTCCGTGAGGGCAACTGGACTCGAAGCCAGCCTTGCAGACTGGACATTTTCCACAGCTGAACGGGAATGGAACAATCACGAAATCACCGGGCTTGGCCACCGTAACGTCGCCGCCGACGGTTTCGACAACACCGATGGCCTCATGCCCGGTCTGGCCATCTACGGTATGTCCGCCATCACGGTAGAACCATAGATCGGAACCACATACGCAGGCGCGCACCACACGTATGATCGCGTCCGATTCATCCGTGATGGACGGCTTTGGCCGTTCCTCACAGACCATCTGACCAATTCCCTTGTAAATCGCGGCCTTCATCACCAACTCCTTTGGTTACGATTCTGATTTGTGTCGATTGAGCACACTGCCTGCATGACGTCCGATGACGTTCTCACTGTTTGCCTTCCATGGCAACATGTTGCTTCCGTACACTGTCGATGAGATTCCTGTTGTCCTCAAGCAACTGGGATGCCTCATCGACACGTCCTTCGGCGATGGCACGCCAATACAGCGTCTTCAGCGACACATACGCCTGCTGGATGTGCAACGATTCCATTTTTGCCGCGAGCCGAAGTGCCTGCTTGTCGAGCAGTTCCATCTGTTTGCGTGCGCCTTCGGCACCGTCGAAACGGTTCTTGAGGTATTCACGCATGGATTCCAACGGCATGCCGGTCGCGGACAAGCAGGAGATGATGGTCAACGATTCGATGTCATGATCGCAATAGGCACGGTGGCCCGAACTCGGATCTCGTGCGATTGGATCGATGATTCCGATCTTCTCGTAATAGCGAAGCGTAGATTCCGGCAAACCGGAAAGCATGGATGCCTCCCGGATCGTATGCCATGTGGTTGTTGCGGTGCTCATATTTCGAACTGTAAAAACCTAAAGCACTTTAAGTCCATGCAGTTGGCGTGTCGTACCAATCAGCTATTAAACACGTAACGGTCGAGCCTGTCGAACGCCTCTTGAACACGTGTCAATGGCAGTGCGAGATTCATACGAATCGCATACGGCTGCTTGAACATGGCTCCGTCCTGCCAATCCACGCCGACGTCCCATCCACGCTTCTCCAACGCTTCCAGCGAAACATCGTGGTCCTTGCACCATTGCGAACAATCCAGGAACAACATGTATGTGCCTTGCGGTCGGGAACATGAAACACCATCAAAATGCGATGCAATGTAATCGCAGGCATAGTCGACGTTTCCGCTCAACACGTCACGGAGTTCATCGACCCATTCGTATCCTTCCGGCCTGTAGGCGCCAATCAATGCATGCATGGACAGCACGTTCATTGCGTTGTAGTGGGATTTCGAGCTTTTGGCCGTGATGCGGTCGCGTAGATACTTGTTATAGATGATATGGTAGCTTCCCACAAGTCCCGCGAGATTGAACGTCTTACTCGGCGCGTAAAAGGCGGCCGTCCGGTTACGGGCGTCGTCGTTGACCGATTGCGTCGGAATATGCTTATGGCCGTTGAGGGTCAGATCCGACCAGATCTCATCGGAAACGACTATGCAGTCGTTACGCCTGTACACGTCCATGGCCTGTTCGATTTCCCAACGTTCCCATACACGGCCACATGGGTTGTGCGGGCTGCAGAACACCGCCACACGGATGTTATGCTCCTTGATCTTGCGATCCATATCTTCGAAATCCATGCGCCATACGCCCCGCTCATCCAACTTGAGCGGACTGTGAACGATATGGTAGCCGTTGTTCTCTATGCAGGACGTGAATCCGATGTATGTCGGGCTATGCAGCAACACGGCATCTCCGGGCGCCGCGAATGCCGTGATGGCACTGACCACGCCGCCCAGCACACCATTCTCATAGCCAATGGATTCGCGGGTCAGACCGGCCACGCCGTTACGCGTGGTCTGCCAGCGAATGATCGAATCGAAATACTCGTCAGTCGGAATGAAATAGCCATATGCAGGGTGTTTGGCACGTTCGATAATCGCTTCCGGAATGGTAGGCACCGTAGGGAAATTCATATCGGCGACCCACATGGGAATCGCGTCGAACCCTTCCTTCGGCGGCTCCGGTGCCATGCCGGGCATTTCTCCAAGCGCATCCACGGCAATCGAATCCTTGTCGTGTCTATCCATGATTGACGTGAAATCGTAGGTCATATCTCGCCCTCGCAATTTTCTGCCGATTATTCGGCGGTAGCGAGTTCGTTGGAGTCCATGTCGAAATCCGCCATGGCGAAGGAACGAATCGCCGGATCGTCATACGTGCTCATGTAGTAGCAGTTCGTTTTGGACGAGAATCCACTGGTGAACAGCGTACGTTCGAATTGCCCGTTGGCCATCTTCGCGCAGCCGTCGATCATCTTCACGGAGCCAAGCGTGTGGAACAAGCGGGAGACGTTGGCTTTTTCACCATCCTGCTGTGGATAGTGCGTATTCGCGTAGGACGCGCGGACAAAACGAGACGGTGAGCTTACATCTCCAGGAATGCCATGCATGCTCACGCCGGCGCCCCACGCCGTCAAATCAGCCTTGCCCCAAGTGGTGGGCTGGGCCATTTCGTTACTGATACACATGTAGTTGCGAAGGTTTTCCATATGAAAATCAAACGTCGGCTGATTGGTGAGCACATCGACGTTGTCGTGGTGAATATGCATGCCGTCAGCCATCTGTTCCACGACGATGCTGCGGGTACCGTCGCCAATGAACCAGTGCAGCAGCGATTCCTTCTGCCCCGGAATGACTTGCGAGACGAGCGTTACGTTCTTCAGGGCCTCCTCGACTTCGTCAACGGTGTCGAAGTTGCGGGTGACCCACAGTGGGAATTCAAACGTCGCCACGTTCACGGTGCCTTCAACCGGTTCGTGTACGAAGGATGCGTAGCCGGGAAAATTAAGACCTGCGATGGCGAGTCCTCGTTCGTTGGCGCAATCGAAATACATGGGCCGCCCACCTATAACCACGCCAATGCCGAGCACCGCGTTCGGATCGTTCTTGGATTGCGCGCCATAGACGTAATCGTATTGATAGGCCCGAGGAGTAGCCAGAATGGTCTCTCCGTACGAAAAGCTCCAGTCGAGATTACGGCCGAAATACATGTTTCCTTCCGCATCGGAAAAACGAACGCCAGTGCACATAATGGTTTTCCTTCCGTTTGCCGGATTTGCGTGTTTCCACGTTCATGGTATCCATCGTCGATTGGAATCGCTGATATTACGCTAAAAGATAAGACATGATTTTTCCACGGAAATAACAAAACCCCTACGAATGTAAGGGTTTAAGAGCTCCTGCGACTGGGCTTGAACCAGTGACCGTCCGATTAACAGTCGGATGCTCTGCCAACTGAGCTACGCAGGAATGCGCTGTGCACAAGATGAGAACAATACACGAAATCCTACGAAAAGCAACTATCGGCGTGTCATCACCTACGTCTCAGACGACTCACATGGAAATTCTCGTCAACGGCATGGATGAATCAATTGGAAAATCAGGCGAGGAAGGTTTGACGCCGGATTGAACAAGATTGACTCCCAACATAGCCACCATGGCACCGTTGTCGGTACACAAGCCGAGTTGCGGAACGCGAACATCTACACCATATTCGGAGCCGAACTGAAGCAGTTTGGCGCGCAGCTGCGAATTCGCCGAAAAACCTCCGCCGACAATCAACGTCTTGGAACCATACTGCTCGCAGCCTCGCATGGCCTTCTTGGCAAGCACCGTGGCAACGGAGTCAGCCAATGACGCGCAGACATCGTCAACGGGAATCTCGCGGCCTTCCGACTGCTGTTCCTCGATCCATCGCGCCACAGCGGTTTTCACTCCGGAGAAACTGAAGTCATATGGATGCTGCTGCCCGGCCTTGCCTTGAGTCAAGCCCTGCGGCACTTTGATGGCGTGAGAATCGCCCAACCGCGCATGCCGATCGATGTGGGGGCCTCCGGGATATGGAAATCCCAACAGCCGTGCCACCTTGTCGAAGCACTCCCCAGCGGCATCATCAAGCGTGGTGCCGACCACGTCGATATGCCTCGCCACATCCTCCACATGCAGCAGCGACGTATGCCCGCCGGAGACGATCAACGCAAGGGTATCCTTGGGAAACGCGCCGAACTGCAACTGAGTAACCGCGATATGGCCAATCACATGATTAATGCCGTAAATCGGCTTATCGGCGGCCCAAGCCAAGGATTTCGCCCCCGACACACCCACGGCAAGGCATCCCGCCAATCCAGGTCCGGCCGACACCGCTATGGCATCGATATCCGACAACGTCATGTCGGCATCAGCCAAGGCCTTGGAGACGCAGGGCACGAATGATTCGGCATGCGCACGGGACGCGATTTCCGGAATGACCCCGCCATAGCGGGCATGCTCATCCATAGAGGACGCCACGACGTTGGAGATCAGGGTACGGCCCTGCACTACGGCCGCGGCGGTTTCGTCACAAGTGGATTCGATGCCAAGTACGATTGGTTCGCTCATTGCTGCTCCGTCCGTTGTTTCGTTGTTGCGTTGAAGCCGACGACGCGCGGCTCAAGGTCAAGGCTCATGGTGTAGGCGTCGATTCCCTCCGGCTGATAATAGCGTTTGCGCAATCCCATACGCGTGAATCCGAAACGCTCATACAGACCGATTGCCGGCTGGTTGTCAACGCGCACCTCGAGCAACATGCGTTTGGCTCCCTGCTTTCGAGCATCAGCAATCAACCTCTCCAGCAGCGCGGAGGCTATTCCACGGCGCTGGAACTCCCGAGCCACGCCTATGGTCATGATTT
>CAVBVU010000130.1:0-4935 GCA_963598975.1 Anaerovoracaceae bacterium | reverse complement strand
GTACATACACCAGTCCGCCGCCAAGCGGCAAGGTGAGCAGGTTGCCCCGCTGCACGTTGGTGGAGCCGGATTCGAGCAGATTGAGTTCCTTCGACACGTCCGCCGACGCGTTGAAGTTGTTCTGCGCCTGCCCTGGTCCGGGCACGTTGGAATCCTTGGGCAGCTCCTGCAATCGTATGGTTCCGTAGTTCGAGCCTATCTTGCCCTGCTCGTTGCCCGCATCGGAATCGACCGACAGAAAGCCCGTCAGAATCTCACGGGTGGATGAGCCAGCGGGAATATACGACGAGGTGAGCGAGAACACCGGTTCGCTCGAGCCTCCGGTTTGCAAGGTCAGATAGTACGGAGGTTGCAGAATGTCCTCCTGCTGAGCTTGCTGTGATTCGGTCGGATCGACCGGGGTCTGCCAGAAATCCTCACCGGAGAAGAACTGGCTCGCGCTGGTCACGTGGTACTTCGCCAGAAGCTCGCGCTGAACCTTGAACAGGCTCTCCGGATAACGCAAGTGACTCATCAGATCACCGGAGATTTCCGACAATTGATGATACTGGCCTGGGAATATCTGTTCCCACGCCTTGATCACGGGGTCCGACTCGTCCCACACATACAGGTCCACCGAACCGTCGTAGGCGTCGACGGTGGCCTTGACCGAATTGCGGATGTAGTTGGCGTTCTTTGAAGACAATCCTGTCACCGTTTCGGAGGTTTCCGTCGTGGAATCCTTGGTGGACTCCCCCAAATCAGTCATCTGCGAGTAGGGATACGCGTCAGAGGTGGTGTATCCGTCGACGATCCACTTCACACGGCCGTCAACCACCGCCGGGTACACACGACCGTCAAGGGTGAGGTACGGAGCCACCTTGGCCACCCGTTCCTTCGGGGAGCGATCGTAGAGAATCTGCGATTCGGAATTCACACGGTCGGAGAAAAGGATCTGGTCGGATCCGAAACGAATGGCGTACAGCAGACGCGCGAAGATATTGCCGATCTTCGGACCGCCGTCGCCGTCGAAGGTGTTGGTGGCTCCTTCGGCACCGGTCGGGTAATCGAATTCCCAGGATTTGGTGCCTTCCGGAGCGCCCACGATCGAATATTCGGAGGCATTCGGCGAGAAATAGATGCGCGGCTCGTACTGTTCGGATTCCGTAAGCTTGCCTTGCGTGGGGATGCCCGATTCGAAGAACTGCGGCTGACCGTCGGAGGTCACCTTGTTGCCGTAGGCCGCCACCACGCCATAGCCGTGCGTATACACCGTGTGGTCGTTCACCCAGTTACGGCTGTCGAGACCGTCGAGATCAAGCTCTCGTGCCGCGATCACCGTGTCCTGGCTGACGCCGTCCACCTCATACTTGTCCACGGCAAGAGTGTCGGCGAAAGTGTAATACTGTTTGGATTGCTGCAGCTGTTTGAAGGTCGGCGAGACGATTTGCGGGTCGAGCAGTCGGATCTGCGCGGTGGATTCGGCGGAATCGGCCAGGGCGCCTTCCTCGCCTTCCGTTGTGGCCTGGTATTCCTCGACCTCCACATTGTTCAGACCGTAGGCTTCGCGGGTGGCGTCGATATTGCGCTGGATGTAGGTCGATTCCATCTCCTGCGCATTCGGATTGACCCGGAAGCGCTGCAGAACCATCGGCCAGGCAACGGTGAGTACAAGACAGACCACCACGGAGGACGCGATGGCCACGGTCGGCACCTTCCATGCCTTCAGCGCTTCGGATGCACGAACGGCAATCGGCGCGCTTCCCTCCAAGGAATGCGATTTCATGATCCACACGCCGAGCACCACGCCCAGAATAGCCGTAATGGCCGCCATGACGAAGGTGACCGGAATGGTGGCGTTCACGGTGGTATAGGTGGCGCCGGTGATACGGCTGCCCTCTTCGGTCAGATGCGAGAACACACCGAGGACCTGGTCCGCCGCCCAGGCGAACATGTTGAGGATCAGCCAGATGCCGATCTGCCTGCGAGCGCGTTTGGTTATGTGGAACAGGCCGCGTCCGTTCACCGGCATGGTGATGCTGATGCCGCCCATCAGCACGTGTGCGATGATCGAGAAGACGATGCCTGCGAGCAGCAGCAGTGATACCGCCGACATGATGAGTTCCAGACCGGGCAGGACGAACACGTAGAATCCGTTATCGATGCCGAACTGCGGGTCGACGGTGCCGAAGCTCTGCGCGTTGAACATGAGTAGGATTTCGGACCAGTTGGCGTTGAATTGCGAGCCGAATACCAGTCCGACGATCAGGGAGATGACCACGGCCACACGGCGTGCGGTCTTTGAGCTGACTCCTTTGCCGACTTCGATGGTGTCTCCGTTGATGCGGAATTTCGAGCCGTCAGATGCGTCCGGTCGTGCGCGGATGGCGAGTGTCGCGGAGATGAAGCCGACTGCCGCGATCAACAGTGCGTAGGCCGCCCATAGGCCGATTCGGGTACCGAGCTGCACCCAGATGACGCTTTGGAAGCCGAGCTGGTCATACCACATGACGTCCGTGATGAACTGCGCCAGTGCGAAGAACAGTCCGATGATGATGGCGAGCGTCAGGACGACGCCTATCAGTATCTTGTTCCCGTTGGATTTGCGCGGCCTATTCGGTCTGCTGGCGATACGCGGGCCGGATGGCTTGCGTGGTGGCATATTTCCGCCGGTGTTGCGCGGTGTTTCGAAGGTGGGGTCTCCGTCCGTCTGCACGTTGAGCACGATGGGGTCATCGTTGCTCGTCTTGCGTTTTCCGGAGCCGTTCGAACCGTCTTCGGGGTCGAACATGGTACCGAACATATCAAAAAAAGACATGATAATAGCCTACAGACAGGCTAGGAACGTCGTTATGCCGGTAGCGGACGGATGGAACGTTGGAGTCGTGCTTTTCCTAAGGCGGATTTCCCATATGTTCGTGGAATAATGGCTGGCATGAGAAGAAGGTTGCGCGTTCTGTCCGTAAGATGTCTGGCTGCGACGTGCACGCTCGTGCCGTTCACTTTGGCGGCTTGCTCCGTGAACGTTCCGTCGGATTCGTCGGATACGTCCGTCACGCGATCGACGCCTTCCAATGAGTCCCTGAACAGGCGATCCGTGCCTCTTGTCTCCGATGAATCCTCGTATGACAAGGCGGTGAAGGCTGTGGACGCGATGACGCTCCGGGAGCGTGTGGGGCAGCTGGTGATGGCTCCGCTGTATGCGGGTTCCGATCCTTCCGTGTTGTCGGAGCTTATCGCCGACTGGCATGTCGGCTCGATTCTGCTTATCGGCAATTGGACTTCCGGCGTCGACGGCGTCGCCCAGTCCGTGGCCGCGCTGCAATCGTATGCTCCGGACGGCAACAAGCTGCTGGTGACAGCCGATCAGGAGGGTGGTTTGGTGCAGCATCTGCAGGGAGATGGTTTCGACCGGATGCCTTCGGCCACCGACCAGGGTGCGATGAGTCTTGACCGGTTGCGTGATTCCGCCAGCGTCTGGGGTTCCCAACTGAAATCCGCTGGCGTCAACATCGATTTGGCTCCCGTGGTGGGAACCGTGACGGTACCGCGCACCTCCAATGATCCCATCGGCGCGTTGGATCGTGATTTCGGTCTTGATGCGGATGGCAACGCACAGCATGCGAAAGCGTTCATTCAGGGCCTGCACGATGCCGATGTGGGCAGCGTCGTCAAACATTACCCCGGTCTTGGCGCGGTGACGGGCAATACCGATTTCACCACCGACGGCATTCTCGACACCACGACCACGCTCGACGGCGAGCAGATCGAGGCGTTCAACAGTTCATTGGATGCGAATCCCGCGATGGTGATGATGTCGCTGGCCACCTATCAGGCGATCGATCCGAACAATCCGGCCGTGTTCTCCAGTACGCTGATCACCGATTACCTGCGCGGCAAGATCGGTTTTCAAGGCGTGGTGACGTCCGATTCCATGTCCGCCGCCGCGTTGGGCGGATTCGAGCCAAGCGACTTGGGGGTTCGTCTGGTCGACGCCGGCGGCGATCTGGCCTGCATCGGCGATACGGATTACGTGCGGCCGATATTGGACGGATTGTATGCGAAGGCCTCTTCGGATTCCACGTTTTCAAGTAAGGTACGGCAATCCGCCATTCGTGTGATGACACTCAAATACGACATGGACCTCGCGCAGTAGATGTCAACTCTATGGCGAGGTTCCGTTCCCTATGTTCGCGGGAAAACAAGGAGATACTACTATGAGTAAGTGGACGGCAATCATAAAAAAACCGTCCATTTACGAGGCTTCGGGCATGATTGTGGGTGAATCCCCCTACCTCTGACTACAAATTCATATTGAAAAAGCCATCTTGGCTCTTGTAAAGCATCAGCGACCAAACATCTACCCTCAAGAAAGGATCCAAGATGGCTTCAGCCGATGCATTATGCAGAAAACTCCTTTGTGTCAAGAACTGCGTTGCAGAATCCCGCGACATCTACAATGACAAGGATGATGCGGCTCGTCTTCGCATGAAGGCCCGTCCCGATGTCTGGCATCAGGATGACTGCCCTTTCCGCGGGAAGCGGCGCCCTGGCCACGATCGCCCTTCCAAACGTTCAAAGGTGTGGCGTGGTCTGGATTATGGTGGAATTCTGGTCGAGATCGAATATCGCACGCACCGTATCCAGTGCTCGGAGCATGGCATCATTACCGCTGCTGTTCCGTGGGCGTATCCTGACAGCTCGTTTACAAGAGAGTTCGATCCGACGGTTGCCTGGCTCGCCAAGCATCTGCCTCGCAGCGCCGTTACAGCATATACGCATATCGACCGGCAAACCGTTGGAAACTGTGTTTCCAGAGCACTGCACGACCTTGAACCCGAGCGCTCCAGAAGGCTGGACGGCCTGGTTAATATCGGCATTGATGAAACCGGCTGCCGCAGGGGCCACAAGTGCATCACAGTTATCGTCAACCATGACGCCAACGAGTTGTCTGGG